>NZ_JBFULQ010000639.1:0-2837 GCF_054049815.1 Mesorhizobium sp. P5_C1
GTCGGACCCACCAATGGCGCCGAGCATCATTCTAAGCCGCGAAAGTATGTTCTCAACGTGTGGGATTTGGCCAAGAGCACCGATATTTGCTTCAATGCCGCTCCAAGCATCGGCAAACTTTGGGCCTAAAATAGCGACATCCGCCTTGCATATCTTGGTTAGGCCCGCAACGGCAGGAATAATTGGCTCCATGGTGGCAGGGTCGGCCTTACTGGCGATCTGCACAGCACAGGACGTGCCCGCCCCAAAAAAAAATGCTACGGGCTTGTCATGTCGCGCGAGATGATCTCGCAGGTCTGAAAGGACCTTATGCGAGTCGTGTTCCACCGCCATCGAGACCCCTCTTCACACCGCAAACGCTGATTCGAGATTGGTATATACTCTCTGACCTGCAGTGGGTATTTGACTTTGCGTCAGAGGCTCAAGATTCCGCTAATATTTGCCGATAACTTGAAATCCTCGGCGCCCCTGCCAATCTTCCAGCGCCACAAACATGTTGTCCGGCGGTATGCATTCGCCTTGTGATGGCGGATATTAAGAAGCCGACCTAAACTGTGCAGAATCGAGCATTGTCAACGGYCACGACTACGCTTTTATTCACAATTTGCCAACGCGTTGACGCCTCATCTCGCTATGGAGAATGACCGCTTCTGACCCAAGACGACACGTGGGAAGAGCGTTCGGCTGCCATGGCGCCGAGCATCAGGTCACCGAAGGACCAAAAGGGGTCGGCTTCCTGCCCTCTCTCCGCCCGCATTGAGTTTGAATCGGCCGGACGACCGGTGATCACATTCATCCGGGAAGTCGGCCGGCCTTGCGTAGTTTCTGGCGCAGCACGGCAAGGGCAGCGTTCGCTGCCGCATCCATGTCATCGTAGCGTCGCGTGGCCCATGTCACCTCAGTGTCGCCGGCTAGCTGATATAGCCCGCCCCACGTACCGTCAGGGCGTCGAAAAATCTGGACGCGGTCGTTCTGCGAGGTCGTAAACCGTTGCCCCCTGGGCGTCTCCCACCAGACCGGATGCTCCAGTTCGGAGGCGATTCGCTCAGCTCGCGCCTGAACCAGCAAATCCTTCAGGCGGTCCTTGGCAGTGCTTATGGCCAATTCGACTTCAGCCAGAACGTCGGAATGCTCTATGTGCTCTAGGATGTAGTCATGATCCTTCGCATCCTTCTCGGCTTCGCGGACGCGACGGGCGACAACTTTGCGCAGCCGCTCCAGCGTCGGGATCACCAGCAACGACATCTGATCGTGACTCTTCGTTCCAACATCGATCTGACCGAGTTGGGTCCGAGCTTTGATCAGTGCCTTCTCACGGCGCGCCACACGCTCCGCCGCTCGCTTCCGGTCGTCGTCGCGTTCCCTAGCGGCGGCAAGGTTGCCTTCCATGTGACCCGCGCAGATACAGCCAGCCTCAAGCTCAAGGCCTGCCGGATGCCGCATGACATGGACGAAGCGGATGTGGATCGCCTCGCACATTTCGCAGAACTTGTGAAGGTCTTTGCCCGGACCTAAGTCTCGGACATATGCGCAGGACCAGCCGCTCTTCGGAACGTCCGGGTCTGACCACTTGCCGCAGCCACGCGCTACGAGCTCCTGTTCGGGCTGGATCATTTGTTTGCCCCCCTGTCGATTTATACCACAAGCTGCTCAAGCTATGACAAAACTCAAGTTTGCACGCCGACGGTGGCTCGTCAGTTCGTGCACCGGTGGTCAGCCAGGTTTCCGCAGCACCAGCTTCTCGCCAAAGCAGGACGAGCGGGTATTCTTCCTCCGCTCGAAGCCGTTGCCACTCGCAGTTCATGAACTCCCGCGATTGGCGCGCCGGCGAACCGGTAGCCCTTACCGCCGGTGATGCAGGTGTCGCAGATCGGCTCACGAACATCATCAAGCGCAGCCATTTTGTGTGCATAGCTGACCGCACTCGCAGCGCGACGCAGATGCATCCTCTAAGGCAGAGTTGCCGACCGAGTAAGTTCGCGTTATGTTCTCGATTTCCCGGTTGCAGGACAAGCCGATTTCACTAAGGTGCGCGCGATGGTGGGGACATCTCCGGAATATTCGCAGAAACGATCGGGCGCGTATTTCACGCCCGGTGGTGTGAGTGCGGCGTTGGTCGCTTGGGCC
Source organism: Mesorhizobium sp. P5_C1 (assembly GCF_054049815.1). Taxonomy (NCBI): domain Bacteria; kingdom Pseudomonadati; phylum Pseudomonadota; class Alphaproteobacteria; order Hyphomicrobiales; family Phyllobacteriaceae; genus Mesorhizobium; species Mesorhizobium sp. P5_C1. The sequence goes on from NZ_JBFULQ010000639.1 coordinate 2,128, forward strand.
TGTCGTAAATCGACCGACCGCCTGATCGATCCCTCGTGCGGCGACGGCCAGTTCTTGGCTCTTCACCGCAACAGTGTCGGCATCGAGCAGAACCCGGTCTCGGCGCATCTCGCCATCGAGCGCGCACCGGGCGCCTTGGTGCACGAGGGTGATTTCTTCACTTGGGCAATCGAAACCCACGAGCGGTTCGAGTGCGCCGCAGGCAATCCGCCCTTCATTAGGTACCAGACGTTCAAGGGTGATATGCGGCGTCGCGCACTGGATCTGTGTCTCGGTCTGGGCGTCCGCTTCAGCGGGATGTCCTCGTCTTGGGCGCCGTTCATCGTCGCGACCGCCGGCCTATTGAAGCGCGGCGGCCGCATGGCATTTGTTGTGCCGGCCGAGATCGGCCACGCGCCTTACGCGGCGCCACTGCTCGACTATCTTGTCGCGTCATTCTCGACAGTGCAGATAGTCGCAGTGCGCAGGAAGCTGTTCCCGGCGCTCTCGGAGGATTGCTGGCTGCTCTATACCGAGGGCTTTGGCGGCAAGGCTGACAAAATCGATCTGACCGTTGTCGACGAGTTCGTGCCGGGAAGGGCGCCGCCGAAGTCGACAATGCAGGTCGACCTCGAAGAATGGCGCACCGTCTGGAATCGAYGCCTGCGTCCCTATCTGCTGCCTGCGTCGGTACGCGGCCTTTATGCTGCTGCGCTTGCCGATCCCAATAC
>NZ_JBFULQ010000640.1:0-2828 GCF_054049815.1 Mesorhizobium sp. P5_C1
TCGCGCGACAATCTGTAGAGGACATGCCGCTTGAGCGCCGGGTGGCTGTCAGGGACGTCCGGATGGTCGAAGTCGCCAGCCGGGTCGACCCTCATGCCGAGGCGTTTCATGACGGCGGTGGAGCGATGGTTTTCGTAAACCGCGAAAGACACGATTTCGTCCAGGTCGAGCGTTTCGAAACCGTGGGCGAGCCAGGCCTCGGCCGCCTCGGTGACGTAGCCCTTGCCCCAGAATTCCGGAGCGAGACGCCAGCCTATCTCGATCGTGCCGGCGGGCAGGACGTCGATGTCTTCCGTCCCGGYTATCCCGACAAAGCCGATGCACTCGCCCGTGGCCGCAATCTCGGTCGCGGCGAAGCCATAGCCGTCCTCATCAACCCAGGCGCGGACCTCGTCCATCTTAGCGTCCGCCTCCGCGCGGGTGCGGCGGAACGGAAAGAATTCCATGACCAGTTCGTCGGAATTGATCCGGTGGAACAGTTCGCGATCGCGATCTTCCCAGTTGCGCAGGATCAGGCGCTCGGTACGCATTGGTTTCATTGCACAAACTCTTCCTGTCTGTAGCCCTGCACATAGAGCAATGCTGTCAGGTCGCCATGGTCGATGCGAACCGTTGCCTGTGCCGCCACCGTCGGCTTGGCATGGAGGGCGACACCGGTGCCAGCCAGCCGGATCATGTCGAGATCATTGGCGCCGTCGCCGACAGCAATGGCGTCAGTCGGCGTCAGGCCGAGGCGTGTGGAAATCTCGATCAGCGCATCGGCCTTGGCGGCGCGGCCGAGTATCGGTTCGCCAACCAGCCCGGTGAAGCGGCCGTCCTGTTCGAGCAGGCGATTGGCGCGGTTCTCCTGGAAGCCAAGCATGGCCGCGATGCGCGTCGTGAAGACCTCGAACCCGCCGGACACCAGCGCCGTCCAGGCGCCATGGGCCCGCATGGTTCGCACCAGCGCGCCGCCGCCCGAGGCCAGAGTCAGGCGATTGGCGACGATGCGGTCGACCACGGCGGCGTCGAGGCCCTTCAACAACGCCACCCGCTCGCGCAAGGCCGGTTCAAACGCGATCTCTCCATTCATCGATCGCGCGGTGATGGCGGCGACATGATCCTTGACGCCGATCTCGTCGGCCAGTTCGTCGATGCATTCCTGGTCGATCATGGTCGAATCCATGTCGGCGATGAGGATCTTCTTGCGGCGCGTTTCCGCCGGCTGGACGATCACGTCGACCGGTTCGGTGGCGAGTGCTGCACGCAGGGCGGCACTTATATCGCCGGCGTTAGCCTCTTTCGGCAAGGCAAGATCGCAGGCAATCCCGTCGGCAAGCCAGACAACAGCGCTTGCGCCGACCGACCGTGACGCCATATTCGCAAGCGACTGCGACAATACGCGATCGGCGGGACGGGAAACAAGCGTGGCGATGAGCGGCATGGACGATTCCGGCGGACAGGCGGGCAAAGGCCGCGTGAAGGACGCGATCCTGATAGCCGGGCCGACCGCCAGCGGCAAGTCGGCCCTTGCGCTCGATCTGGCCGGGCGCAAGGGCGCCGTCATCGTCAACACCGATTCCATGCAGGGCTATTCGGTGCTCGACGTGCTGACGGCCCGGCCGGGGGTCACCGACCTCGCCCGCGCGCCGCATTTTCTCTATGGCCATGTCCACCCAGCTACAGCCTATTCCACCGGCGCCTGGCTGCGCGACGTGATGAAGCTGATCGACGACGGTACGCTCTCCGGACAGCCAGTTATTTTTGTCGGTGGTACCGGGCTCTACTTCCGTGCGCTCGCCGAGGGCATTTCGGAAATGCCCGACATTCCGCAGCGAATTCGTGACCGCTGGCGCTATGAGTTGAAGGAGCAGGGCGCCGTCAAGCTGCACAGCGTGCTGCTGCGCCAGGATTCTGCGGCTGCCATGATGCTGAAGCCGACCGACAGCCAGCGCATCGTGCGGGCACTGGAGGTGCTCGATGCGTCGGGCCGTTCGATCCGGGAATGGCAGGCGGAACGCGGCCGGCCGCTCATCGACAGGCAGAGCGCGCGTTTCTTGGTCATCGAGCCGGACCGGGCGGCGCTGGTCGACCGCATCGAAAAGCGCTTCGACCAGATGCTGGACAAGGGGGCACTGGACGAGGTCAAGCGGCTATCGGCGCTCGGCCTCGACCCCGAATTGCCGGCGATGAAAGCGATCGGTGTTCGCGAACTGCAGGCCGCGATGGCTGGAGAGATTGGCTTTCCCGAGGCGATCGAGCGCGCCAAGATTGCAACCAGGCAATATGCCAAGCGGCAAACGACCTGGTTCAGGCACCAATTGGGCTCGGAATGGCAAAAATTGCGGCCCGGTGACGATCTGGAAACCACGATTTGATCGCCTGTTTCCATTGCAACCTGAAAAGTTTATCTGCAAGGTAAGGTTCCCGTTGCGGTTGTCCAAATTAACCCTCCGTAAGCCCGCCCATGCCATAAGGTCAGTGGGCACTTTTCCATTGGGGAGCAGATGCGTTTCCATAAGGCGGAATCAGCATTTTTCGTCTTTATCTTCGTGATCCTGGCCGCCGGCCTGGTGACGCTGCATGCCTATGGACTGCTGCAATCCTTCGCCACCGAGCTGCATACGGCTTCGGGCATGGACAAGGTCATCTATCTCAACAAGCTGTTGTTCGCGACCGGGGTGCTTTTGGCCACTGCGCTGTTCTTCGGCATTTTCTTCATCTATCCGCTGATCCGCAAACAGGCGACGGAGGAAGGCAAGCTGCGCGCCATGACGGTATCGCTCAGCGCCCGCTCTGAGACACTTGAGCATGCCGCGCTGACCGACGGCCTGACCGGCATGCAGAAC
>NZ_JBFULQ010000641.1:0-2816 GCF_054049815.1 Mesorhizobium sp. P5_C1
TGCTTCCTCCCTGGGTATCAACCTTGGTCATCACGCTGCCGACGCGGTGTTGCCGCTTCGGCCATGGTTATTCGTACACTGCACAATGGACAAAAAACAGCACGTCGCAAACTCGTTACATTGTACTTTCGGTCATGGGCTGAGCCCAAACGCGCGGCCCCGGTCGCCCATTGCCAAAACAGGGTTTGAGGGCAACAATGTTATCAGACGCCCGCGCGCCCGACGCGCATAAAACAGCGTCGGAGGAAATGCGGAGAACACCGCTGGCCAGTTCACGGACGCGCTATGCATGCGGCCTGTCGGCGCTCACCACGGATGAGCCCGACATGGACGCATTCGCCAAGGCGATCGCGTTGGAGGCTGCGGCAATCGACGCCGGCTTCGCGCTCCTGTTTTTTTCCCAGAGCCTGGTCGAGGCCGACACCCTTTCCCGGGCGCTCATGAGCCACGCGCCGGCGCTTCATCACGCGGGCTGCTCGACCGCCGGCGAGATCACGCCGCAAGGCCTCGAGGATGGCCACGTGCTCGCCATGCTGCTTCCGTCCGCCGCGTTCACCGCCGTCAGCGTGATGGTCGACGATCTGTCCTCGTCGGGCATGGACAGGATCACCAGCGAGGTCGAGGCCTTGCGGCGGTCGCTGCGCGCGCGCCTGGGTTGCGACCGCACCAAAGGCACCTTCGCGCTCTGCTTCATCGATGGGCTCTCCTATGCCGAGGAAGCGGTGAGTTCGGCCATCCATTGGGGCCTCGACGACATACCGCTGCTCGGCGGCTCGGCCGGCGACGACCTGAAGTTCGAGACGACGCGCCTCATCTCGAACGGCAACGTCACCTCCGACAGCGCCATCATCGTGCTGATCGCCACCGAAATCCCTTTCCACGTCTTCAAGACCGACAATTTCGTTCCCACCGACGAGAAGCTGGTGGTGACGGCGGCCGATCCCGATCACCGCATCGTGCGCGAGTTCAATGCCACCAACGCGGCGGAGGAATACGCCGCGTCCGTCGGCATCGTTGCGCAGACGCTGACGCCGCTGAGTTTTGCCTCGCATCCGGTGGTGGTGAAAGTGGGCGGCGAATATTACTGCCGGTCGATCCAGAAGATGCATCCCGATGGCTCGCTGTCGTTCTTCTGCGCCATAGACGACGGGGTCGTGCTGTCGATCGCCCAACCCAAGGACATGGTCGAATCGACGCGCGCGGCGCTCAGGGATGTCGAGGAGCGGCTTGGCGGCATCGACATGATCCTCGGCTTCGACTGCGTGCTGCGCCGTCTGGACGCGCGCAACCGCCAGGTTTTTCGCGACATCTCGGAGCTCTACCGGGTCAACAATGTCATCGGCTTCGGCACCTATGGCGAACAGTACCGGTCGATGCATTTGAACCAGACCTTCACCGGCATCGCCTTTGGCGAACGACAGGCGGCGGAATAAGATGCCGCTCAGGGACATCAACGATCTCGAAAAGCTGAAGAAGATCAACGCCGCACTGGTCAGCCGCGTCGAGCGGTCGATGGACCAGCAAGGCAATGCCTTCTCGCTGTTCCAGACCGCGATTTCGCTGGAAAATCGCGTGCGCACGCGCACCGAGGAGCTGCATTCGACCTTGCGCCGGCTGGAGCAGTCGAACATCGACCTCAGCGCCGCCAAGGAAAACGCCGAACTGGCGAACCTGTCCAAGACCCGCTTCCTCGCCGCCGCCAGCCATGACGTGCTGCAGCCGCTGAACGCGGCCCACCTCTCGGTTTCGGCGCTGGCCGAAGTGCAGACCAGCGACGAGGGCAGGAAGCTGGTGCGGCAGGTCGAGCGCTCGCTGGAGACGATGGAGGACCTGCTGCGCACGCTGCTCGACATCTCCAAGCTCGACGCCGGCGTGGTGCAACCCGACACCGGCGACGTCAGCCTGGAGGCGCTGTTCTCATCGCTGCGCTCGGATTTCCTGCCGGTGGCGGAACTGAAGGGGCTGTCGCTGAAATTCCGGCCGGTCAACGCCGTGGTCCGCTCCGACCGCACGCTGTTGCGCCGCATCCTGCAGAACATTCTCTCCAATGCGCTGGGCTACACACGCTCCGGCGGTGTGCTGGTCGGCACCAGGCATCGCGGCGATACCATCCGCATCGACGTCGCAGATACCGGCTGCGGCATTCCCGAAGACCAGCGCGAAGCGGTGTTCGAGGAATTCCACCGTGGCACCTCGTCGGCCAATGCGGAGCTGGACGGCGGCGGTCTCGGGCTCGGGCTTGCCATCGTGCGCCGCATGGCCAGCGCGCTCGGCCATCCCGTGACATTTTCATCCAAGGTCGGCCGCGGCACGATCTTCCACATCGACGTTCCGGTCGGCATCGGCGCCCCGGCCGACACCATCGCCAACAGCGCCGACATGGAACGGCCGCGCGGCTACGGCCTGTTCGGCACCAAGGTGCTGCTGATCGAGAACGATGTCGAGGTTCTGCAGGCCATGACCTTCCTGCTCGAGCGCTGGCAATGCCTGGTGCGGGCCGCGACCTCGACCGACGACGCCCTCGACATGCTGGGCGATACCGACTGGGTGCCCGACATCGTCATTGCCGACCAGCATCTCGACGGCGGCGATCTCGGCACTGCCACCATCGCCGAGGTCCGCGACTATCTCGGCCGCGCCGTGCCGGCCCTGATCGTCACCGCCGACAGTTCCGAAGCCGTCGCCAAGGCGGCACGCGCCGGCGGCATCGAACTGATGCGCAAGCCGCTGAAGCCGGCACAATTGAGGGCGCTGCTGGCGCATCTACTGGCTTAGCTTCATCGAGGCAATTACGGTGACAGTGCACTTTCATCATG
>NZ_JBFULQ010000642.1:0-2816 GCF_054049815.1 Mesorhizobium sp. P5_C1
GTTCATAGGTGATGAGGGTGCATCGGGCTGCTTCCTCTTTGTCCCAGCGCAACGAGCATCCCGGAAATCAGATGCAGCATGTCCGCTTCCAAGCGTGGGCAAGCGGCATGAAACACAAATTCAGCGACGATGCGACGATGGACGAAATCATGCACCTGTCGCCGGCGGCCATCCGGGTGGTGCTCCAGCACGGCATGCTTTGCGTCGGCTGCCCGATTGCTTCGTTCCATACCGTTTCCGACGCGGCACGCGAGCACGATCTGAACGAGGAACAACTCGGCTCCGATTTGCGGGCCGCGATCGAAAGCACCAACCCTGACTAACTTTTCTCGGCGCGGCCTTCCGCGATCAGAAGGAGCCGGTGAGGTTCGACTACGGTCACCCTCTGGCGTCCACTTTTGACCAATCCCTGGTCTTCCCAGGCCGAGAGCAACCGGCTCACCGTATGGAGCGTTGTTCCCGYCATCTCGGCAATGTCCTGACGAGAGATCGGGAAGTCGATCAGGATTCCTTCCTTTGTCTTCCTGCCAGCCTGCTTGACCAGCTTGAGCATCGCATGGGCGACGCGCTGTTCCACCTGTTCTGTGGCCATCTCGATGACGCGCGTATGAGCGTCCTGCAGCCYGGTGCCCACGGCTTTGTAGGTGTTGGCACTGAAGCTCGGGAAATTTGCTGCGAAGGTCGGCCATAGATGGCTTGCCCAGGCAAGAACCACACAATCAACGGCAGCGATCGCATTTGCCGGATAGGTGGTGCGGCCAAGCGCGTGGGCGATGCCCATCAACTCGCCTGGACTTATGTACCGCACAGTCACCTCGTGACCGTCCGGGGTTGATTTCACGACGCGCACATGTCCGTCCAGCAGCAGGAAAAAGGAATGTGCTTCCTGCTCCTGCTCGAACACCGGCTGGTCCTTGGCGATCCGGAGCGACCTGGCCTGGCCGACGATGCGATCGAGATCCGTGGCGGCGACGCCCTCAAAGACAGAAAGCCCTGCAATCAGCGAGCGATCGAGGCTAACCAACTCTGTCCCCTCCCGAATTTGACCGCGGCCAATGCATCCAAGCCGGTCTGCCAAAGAGTGTTCTCACGGCGATTGATGCGGGGCAAGGGGCGCATGCTTTGGCTCTCGTCCATGCGCCACGCCACACGAGGGCGCCAACGATGTTTTTGCTCACGAGTTTGCGCCAGCGCAAATCGCCAAGCCGCCTGATGGCCTAGAAGAAGGCAACGGTTGAAGGCCGTGACGAACTCAAGAAAAGGATTTCCAAATGAAACTGCCACTGATCGCCGCGGCCATCGCCCTGCTCTCCATCGCCGGTGCCGCGAATGCCGAAGAACACGTCGTACAGATGCTGAACAAGGGCGAGAAAGGTTCGATGGTCTTCCAGCCCGCCTTTGTCCGGGCAGTGCCCGGAGACACGATCAAATTTGTGCCGACCGACAAATCCCACAATGCCGAGAGCATCAAAGGAATGATCCCGGACGGTGCTGAAGCTTTCAAAGGTAAGCCCAGCGAAGAAGTAATCGTGACCCTCACCAAGGAGGGCGCCTACGGCGTCAAGTGTGCCCCACATTACGGCATGGGCATGGTTGCGCTGATCGTGGTCGGCAAGTCCGCCAACCTGGAAGCGGCGCAGGCCGTCAAGCAGGTCGGCAAAGCCAAAACCGTGTTTGCCGAACTGTTTGCCGAAGCGACCAAGACTGCTTCCAACTGAGGCTTTTCCAGGATGCCCTCCGGTTGGCGATCTTCCGGAGGCAGAGGCCGGACAGACTGAGGGGAGCGGTCTGGTCCGGCCTATTTCATTTGGATATCGATAGACAGCCCGAGACACGATCTTCTCGTCCCCAGCGGTTGCCTTATCCAAGGTTGCTGATCTGGAGTTGGCAGTCAGTGAACCTCGGCCGGCCGGGCTCGGCTACTCGCCCCGTCAATCGAGCAACGCAACAAATGAAATCGGATTTGCGCCAGCGCAAAGACGTGGCCCGCGAGCAGACTATTCTTAGTGCATCAGATCGGTGAAAAAAGGAGATGGAAATGCTTACGAGACGAGAAGCTTTGTTAGGTTCTGTCCTTACCGCGGCCGCAGCCGCGGCCGTTGTTGCAATGCCGGTTGTGGCAAGTGCAGCCGAAGTTGCAAGTCTACCGCGCGAAAAGGTCACCCTCGTCGCGCCGCCGTTCGTCCACGCCCATGACCAAGTGGCCAAGGGCGGTCCAAAGGTCGTCGAATTCACCATGACGATCGAGGAGAAGCCGATGATCATCGATGCCGACGGCACGCAGCTCAATGCGATGACCTACAACGGCTCGATTCCGGGCCCTCTGATGGTCGTGCATCAAGACGACTATATCGAACTCACCCTGATCAATCCCGAGACCAATACGCTTGCCCATAATATCGATTTCCACGCCGCCACCGGCGCGCTTGGCGGCGGCGGCCTGACCCTGGTCAATCCTGGCGAGCAGGTCACGCTGCGCTTCAAGGCCACGCGCACGGGGACCTTCGTCTACCACTGTGCGCCTGGCGGCGCGATGATCCCGTGGCATGTCGTGTCGGGGATGAGCGGAGCAGTGATGATACTGCCGCGCGACGGCCTCAAGGACGACAAGGGCAGGCCCGTTCGCTATGACCGCATCTTCTACATCGGCGAGAACGATTTCTACGTCCCCCGCGACGAGCAGGGGAAATTCAAGAAATATGAAACAGCCGGCGACAATTACGATGATACGGTCAAGGTCATGCGCGGGTTGATCCCCACCCATGTCGTGTTCAACGGCAAGGCGGGATCGCTGACTGGCGACAACGCGATGAAGG
>NZ_JBFULQ010000643.1:0-2812 GCF_054049815.1 Mesorhizobium sp. P5_C1
GCGCRTTTGCGATCAACCCGACGACGGGCGCCTGGAGCTTYGCGCTCGATCAGGGTGCGGCCGATCATCTGGCCGAGGGCGAGAGCGACACGCAGTCGTTCACCGCCACGGTCACCGACGACAAGGGCGCGACGGCGACGCAGACCGTCACCATCACCATCACCGGCACCAACGACAGCCCGGTCGCCAACGCCGACACCGGAGCAGTGCTGGAAGATGCGACCCTCACTGTGTCTGCCGCGAATGGTGTGATCAGAGGCACCACGAGTGGATCGGTGGCCGACACAGACGTCGACAATGCCAACAACACGCTGGTGGTGTCCGGTGTGGTCGCGGGCGCCGGCGCCGTAACGCAGGGCGTGGGAGTCGGCGCCTCGCTCGCCGGCACCTACGGTCACCTGACGCTGAATACCGACGGCTCGTACAGCTACGTGGCGGACACCGCCAACAGCCTCGCTGCTGGGGTCACAGCGGTAGACACGTTCACCTACACCGACAAGGATCCATTCAATGCGGTGTCGAACACTACGACGCTGCAGATCACGGTGACCGGTACCAACGACGGCCCAACCGTCACCGCTGGCCCGCAGAGCGTACAGCTGGTGGAAGCCGGCGCTGGTACAGCGGGTACGGCTTCGGCCAGCATCGCGCTGACCAAGGGCGATGTGGACGCAGGCGACGCGGCTGTCTACGACGGCACGGCACTGACCACCAATGGCTGGGCGACCGGCAATGGCGGGGTGACCTACACCAAGACCGGCACCTACGGCACCGCCACACTGACCACCGGCACGGGCGTGGTGAGCTACGCTCTCGACAACGCTGACACCGACACCAATGGATTGGCACAGGGCGCCAGCGTCAGCGACAACTTCACTGTCTATGTCAAGGACGGCAGCACCGGCACCGCCAGCACCGCAGTGAACTTCGCCATCACCGGCACCAACGACGCGCCGGTCATTGATCTGAACGGCGTGGGCGCCGGCAATGACGCGACGGCTTCGTTCACCGAGCAGACGCCGCTGGTGATCGCGCCTTTGGCGACGGTGACGGACGTCGACTCGGCGAACCTGACGTCGTTGACGGCGACGCTCACGGCGCGACCCGATGGGAATGCAATCGAATCCCTGTCGCTCAACGCCAGCGCCACGGCGGCCGCAGCCGGACTGACGGTGCTCTACACCGCAAGCACCGGCATTCTGTCGATCACCGGCTCGGCTTCCCAGGCCACCTACCAGACGATCCTCGACGGGATCGTCTACAACAACACCAGCGACGCGCCGACGACCACGGCTCGGACCGTCACCGTCGTTGCGAGCGACGGCACCGACGGCAGTGTCTCGCACAGCGTCACGATCAGCGTCACGCCGGTCAACGACGCACCCGTAGCGGCCAACGACATCGGCTCGGCCACTGAGGCGGGCGGCACCGCCAACGGCACCGCAGGCACCAATGCGACCGGCAACGTTATCACCACTGGGCCGGGAGCCGACAGCGACGTCGACAACGCCACCGTCTCGCTGCTGGTTTCGGCGATCCGCACCGGCACCGAGGCCGGCTCGGGCACAAACGGCACGGTCGGCACCGGCCTGGCAGGCCAGTACGGCACGCTGACGCTCAATCCCGACGGCAGCTACAGCTATGCCGTCAACAACGGCAATGCCACCGTCCAGGCGCTCAATGCCGGCGGCACGCTGACCGACACCTTCACCTACACAGTCAAGGATCCGGGCAACCTCACCRACACAGCACAGCTCGTCGTCACCATCGACGGCGCCAACGACGCGCCGGTGAATGGTGTGCCAGCTGCACAGACGACCAACACGAATACGGCAAAGGTGTTCAGCACGGCGAACGGCAACGCCATCAGTGTTTCTGATGTGGACAATACCAGCCACACAGTGACGCTGGCCGCAACCAACGGGGCCATCACGCTCAATGGCACTTCTGGCCTGTCGTTCACAGTCGGCGACGGCACCTCTGACGGCACGATGACGTTCAGCGGCACGGATGCCGCCATCAATGCTGCACTGAACGGGCTGAGTTTCGCACCGACATCGGGCTTCAGCGGCTCGGCGTCCATCCAGGTCGCAACCAGCGACGCTGGAGCGCTAACCGACACGGACACGATTGCAATTTCCGTGAATTCCGTAAACAGCCCAAACCCGTTCACGCTGACGACGGGCACAGATACCGTTTTCTACACGTCCGGTACAAACAACGTAAATGGTACAGATGCCACTCTGAACAATGGCGACAAGATAACTGGCGGTTCAGGCAACGATACGTTGACCATATCCGACGGCAGCCTCGGGACTCATACATTTGGGGATGGCACGGGAAGTACTACGCTGCTCACGAACTTCGAATCGCTCGTGTTGATCGATTCCAACAACGGAAATCATACCGACACGTTCATCTTCGCGTCCACCTTTCAGAACAACGGTACGCTGACGATTGACGGATCCGRTATTACAGGAAACGGAGACCTTGTCGTCGACGCAAGCGCAGTCACGACCGGGGCCTTCAATATCACCGGCAGTTCCGGAAACGGCGGTGATGACACCCTGACCGGCGGATCCGGCAATGACACGATCAACGGCGGTGGAGGCAACGGAGACGACACCATTACGGGCGGCGGCGGTGCCGACACCGTAACGGGTAGCGGAGGTGCGGACACCTTTATCGTCAATTCCGGACAATCGGTGGCCATTGTTGGAGGTAGCGGCAATGCCGGTACGATCACAGGGTATGACGTGGTTACCGATTTTAGCTCGGCCGCGGACTTCCTCGATTTGCAAGGTACACCGGC
>NZ_JBFULQ010000644.1:0-2807 GCF_054049815.1 Mesorhizobium sp. P5_C1
ATCTCGGCCTTGCTGGCCTTGCCGCCGACCAGTGCCTCGACGATCGCCGAAGCGGTGTCCTCGGCAATGCTGCCGACTTCCTTCATGGCATTGGCCTTGATGGAAGAAATGCGGGCTTCGGCCTCGCCAAGCTTCTCGTCGAGGGCCGCCTCGACCTTCTTGCGTGCGGTCTCGGCTTCGGCCTTGGCCGCATCGCCGGCCTGCTGGCCGATCGCGTTGGCCTTGGTCTTGGCTTCCGCCAGTTCCTGCTCGTAGGCAGCAACGGCAGCGTCGGCCTCGCCCTTCAACTTGCTAGCCTGGTCGAGGTCCTGCGTGATGCGGTCGTTGCGGACCTCGATGATGCCCGCGACGCGCGGCATCGCGACCCGCTTCAGGAAGAGGTAGAACAGCCCGAAAGTGATCGCCAGCCACAGAAGCTGCGACGGGAACGTCGCAGGATCGAATGGCGGAAAGGTGCCGTGCGCTTCGGCAGGCACGCTGGTGCCGGAATGCGTGTCGCCTTCCGTCGCAGCGTGGCTGGTGTCGGCTGCAGGTGCGGACTCTTGCGCGAAGGCAGATGTCACGAACATGGACTATCCCCGAAATTCAGGCCTGCCGCTTGCGCGGCCGGCCTGTCCAATCTTCCCAACGCTTAGCTCAGCCGAACAGGGCCAGAAGCGCGATGAGAAGCGAGAAAATGCCCAGAGCTTCGGTCACGGCGAAGCCGAAGATCAGACGGCCGAACTGGCCATCAGCAGCCGACGGGTTGCGCAGAGCGCCCGCCAGGTAGCTGCCGAAGATGTTGCCGAGGCCAATGCCCGCGCCACCCATGCCCAGGCAAGCGATGCCGGCGCCGATGTACTTTGCTGCTTCTGCGTCCATTTGTTCAACTCCTTTGGATCTAAAATTCCGTTGCGATTCAATCCGGCGCCAATGTTGGAAACTCTTGGGCCGGAAACTCTTGATCAGTGCCCGGGATGCAGGGCGTCGTTGAGGTACATGCAGGTCAACACCGCAAAGACGTAGGCCTGCAGGAAAGCGACCAGCAGTTCCAGTGCCGTCAGGGCCACCGCCATTGCCAGGGGCAGGACCGAGCCCGCCACGCCGACTGCGCCCAGCGCGCTCAGGCTGACGACAAATCCAGAAAACACCTTCAGGGTGATGTGGCCGGCGAGCATGTTGGCGAACAGACGAACCGAGAGGCTGACCGGGCGCGACACGAAGGAGATCACCTCGATCAGCACCACCAGTGGCAGCAGGAACACCGGCACGCCATGCGGCACGAACAGCTTCAGGAAGCCCAGACCATGCTTCATGAACCCGTAGACGACCACGGTTCCGATCACCAGGGCGGCGAGGCCGAAGGTGACGATGATATGGCTGGTGACGGTGAAGAAATACGGGAACAGGCCAAGCAGATTGGCGACCAGCACGAACATGAACAGCGAGAACACGAACGGGAAGAACTTCATGCCCTGCGTGCCGGCGGCATCGCGCAACATGTTGCCGACGAACTCATAGGCCATCTCGGAGACAGACTGAAGGCGGCCCGGAACCAGGCTGCGGCTCGAGGTGGTGAGAAACAGAAATGCCGCCGCAACGACCACTGTTGCGACCATGAACAGTGCGGAATTGGTGAAAGACAGGTCGTAGCCGCCGATCTCGATCGGTATCAGCTTGTTGATATGGAACTGGTGGATCGGATCGACCTTGTCAGCTGCCACGTTCAAACCCCGTCAATGCCGCGTACGGCTTCGTTACCATTACCACACATGAAGCGCGGTCATTTCCTGTCGTCCTGGTCACGGCGCGATTTATCGCCCTGTCCGAATTCTGCCACAACGCCCGCGGAACGCATCACATTGAGCACGCCGGCGCCAAAACCCAGCAGCAGAAACACGATCAGACCCCATGGCGATGTCCCCGCCAGACGGTCGATGATCCAGCCGATGCCGGCACCCACCACCACTCCGGCGATGAACTCGCTAGAGAGTTTGAGCGCCTGGCCATAACCGGCCACACTGCCCGCTTTCGCGTCGTCTTTCCCCTCGAGCCGGTCCGGCCGCCTTGTCGCAAGCGATGCTTCAAGTTCACGCCGGCGGCGCTCAAGATCGTCGTCGCGGATTTCGGCTTCATGCTGCTTGCCGCGGCCGGTTTCTCCGGTTCCGTCTGGCCTGTTTTTATCGGCCATCGCAACCCCCCTGCCCGGTCAGACCGTCACCGTCCGTCCGCTTCTAAAGTCGCCGGCAACATAGTTAGAGGGTTTGCGCCAGTCAAGCCACGGGCGGAAGTTCATTGTCATGTATTTTAGGCAACAAAATCAATTGGTTATAAAGGTGCGACATCGTGCCCGCCACGACGACGGGGATGCGCTGCACGAATCCCCCCGGCATTGGCTCTTCGATCGGCTGCACGCAGCGCGAAAAGATCGGTGACTGTGCGGTGCTCAGCTCCAGCCGCCGCCATAGGTGCGGTAGAAGATATGCAGGCCGATCTTGGTCATCTTCTGCATCGTGCGCGCCCAACCGGGATGGACATATTGGGCGTAGTAGTGGGTCGACGATCCGACCTCGGGGATGAAGATCTTGCCCGCGGTGACGGCCATGGCGATATCCTGCGCGGTCTTGTAGGCGGCGGGACTGTCGATGCGCTTCCTCCTGCCGTCGCAAGCGAAGGAGAACTGGCAGCGGTTGAACCAGCTGTCGTTCTGGTAGACGACGCCGCAGATCGAATTGGGATAGGCCGGGTTGCGGACGCGATTGAGGATGACCTGAGCGACGGCGGCCTGGCCGCGCACGGATTCGCTTCTCGCCTCGAAATAGATGCCG
>NZ_JBFULQ010000645.1:0-2774 GCF_054049815.1 Mesorhizobium sp. P5_C1
ATGCAAGACATAGCGGTCGAAGCGTTCGGCAAGATCGATCAGATGCTCTTCCTGGCCTTCGTCGCAGGCCATCCGATACTGCTTGCCGTCGATGGAAACCGTGACCTGTGCCATGAGCCTACCTGTCCAGCCCTATCTGTCCAACACAGCGCGGATGGTTTCCATGGCGGTCACCAGCCGTCGCGACACTTCCTTGTTGGCGTCTTCCAGCCTTTCGGCGCGCGCTTCGGAATTGTCGAGTTCTTGCGCCAACCGGGATCTGTCGGCATTCATCCGCTGTACCTCGGCCTCGGCTTCCGAGTAATCGCGTTCATGCTCGAGCTTGGCCGCGACGGCATTTTCCAGCCCCTCGATGGCCTTACTCAGCCTGGAGATGACTTCCTTGAGCGTGGTTTCCCCGGTCATGGCCTTCGTCCTGTGCCCTGCCCATCACCGAATCGTTCGCGTTCAGAACGCGTTATCCGCGAAACATTAGGCACCGGGTGAAGGCAACGTCAACAAAGCTCTCGCGACTGTCCCCTGCTAACGCTAATGTAGGCCCGCCATCGGCATCATAAGACCGGCAAATACGCACCGATTTGTTGACTAAAAGCCCGCGCCTGCTATGTGTCGCGCACCCTTTTCCAGGGCTCTCCCCAGCCCCCAAACCCCCATTTCTGGAGGAACCATGACGTCGCGTGAACAACATGACCGGATGGCCAATGCGATCCGTTTTCTCTCCATGGACGCCGTCGAGAAGGCTCAGTCCGGCCATCCCGGCCTGCCCATGGGCTGCGCCGACATCGCCACGGTGCTGTTCACACGCTTCCTGAAATATGATCCCAAGGCCCCGCACTGGCCCGATCGCGACCGCTTCATCCTGTCGGCCGGTCACGGCTCGATGCTGCTCTATTCGCTGCTGCATCTGACCGGCTATGAAGACATGACCATCGACCAGATCAAGCATTTCCGCCAGTTGGGCTCGAAGACCGCCGGCCACCCTGAATATGGTCACGCCACCGGCATCGAGACGACGACCGGCCCGCTCGGCCAGGGTCTCGCCAATTCGGTCGGCTTCGCGCTCGGCGAGCGCATCATGAACGCCGCCTTCGGCAACGACCTCATCAATCACTACACCTATGTGCTGGCCGGCGACGGCTGCCTGATGGAAGGCGTCAGCCAGGAGGCCATCGCGCTTGCCGGGCACCTCAAGCTCAACAAGCTGATCGTCTTCTGGGACAACAACAACATCTCGATCGATGGCCCGGTGTCGCTCGCCGACAACACCGACCAGGTTGCCCGCTTCCAGGCATCCGGCTGGAACGCCAGCCACATCGACGGCACGGATCCGGAAGCGATCGCCTATGCCATCGAAGCCGCCCGCCATTCCGACAAGCCGACGATGATCGCCTGCAAGACGACCATCGGCTTCGGCGCGCCGACCAAGGCCGGCACCAACAAGGCACACGGCTCGCCGCTCGGCGCCGACGAGATTGCCGGCGCGCGGAAGTTCTTCAACTGGGATTCGCCGCCCTTCGAGATTCCGGCCGACATCCTCGACGCATGGCGCACCGCCGGCAAGGCCGGCGTCAACGCGCGCACCGACTGGGAAGGCCGCCTCGCCAAGGCCGAAGCGAAGCTGAAGGCTGAGTTCGAGCGCCGCATCGCCGGCAAGCTGCCGTCCAACTTCGACGCCGTCATTGCCGACTACAAGAAGACGCTCTCTGTCGACAAGCCGAAGGTCGCCACCCGCAAATCGTCGGAAATGGCGCTGGAGGTCATCAACGGCGCCGTGCCCGAGACCATCGGTGGCTCCGCCGACCTGACCGGCTCCAACAACACCAAGACCAGCCAGACCAAGAACATCACGCCGGACGATTATGGCCAGCGCTACGTCCACTATGGCATCCGCGAGCATGGCATGGCCGCCGCACTCAATGGACTGACGCTGCATGGCGGCCTCATCGCCTATGGCGGCACCTTCATGTGCTTCTCCGATTATGCCCGTCCGTCGATGCGGCTGGCCTCGCTGATGGGCATCCGTTCGATCTTCGTCATGACCCATGATTCCATCGGTCTGGGCGAAGACGGCCCGACCCACCAGCCGGTCGAGCATCTGGCGGCACTGCGCGCCATTCCCAACCACAATGTCTTCCGTCCGGCCGATGCGGTGGAAACCGCCGAATGCTGGCAGATCGCTCTCGAGTCGGAAAAGACGCCTTCGACTTTGGCGCTGACCCGCCAGAACCTGCCGACGGTGCGCACCGAATTCTCGGCCAAGAACCTGAGTAGCCAGGGCGGCTACGAACTGGCCGCAGCCAGCGGGGAGGCCGCGGTGACGATCTTCGCCAGCGGCTCCGAGGTCGAGATTGCGCTTGCCGCCCGCGAGTTGCTGGAGAAGCATGGTCATCCGACCCGCGTCGTGTCGATGCCTTGCTTCGAATTGTTCGACAAGCAGAGCGACGACTACCGCAAGAAGACGATCGGCAACGCGCCAATCAAGATGGCGATCGAAGCCGGCATCCGCCAGGGCTGGGATCATCTCATCGGCTCCGACGGCATCTTCATCGGCATGACCGGCTTCGGCGCCAGCGGCACCATCGAACAGCTCTATCCGCATTTCGGCATCACCGCCGATGCTGCCGCCAAGGCAGCGGAAGCCCGCTTGCACGGCAAGTAAGGTCTTGCATGTCGCCCAAAAGCGTATCGCGGTTTTGGACAACGACAGGCTGAAGCAAAAAATGCCCCGGCGAAACCGCACAAAGCGATTTCGCCGGACTGGCCCAACCTAATCG
>NZ_JBFULQ010000646.1:0-2760 GCF_054049815.1 Mesorhizobium sp. P5_C1
ACTTTCATCTGACCATCGAACAGGATCGCCCGGGTCGATGTCGTTCCCTGGTCGATTGCCAGCACAAAACCGCTCATTCAGATGTCCTCCGCCTTGATACAAACAGGGGAGACGGCAACATGCCGCCTCCCCCAATGTCACACGGGCGCGAGCGCCCGCATAGGACAGTCCTACTTCTGCCAGCTCTTCACCAGTTCGTCGTAGTTGATGGTGATCGGCTTTTCCTTCTCGTTCTCGATCTTGAGCTGAGGCGCGAGATTGCCGTTCTTGACCGCGTCGGCGTTCCAGTAGGCGAGGTCGTGCTCTTCGGCCATCTTCGGGCCGATATCGCCCTGGACGCCCGACTTCTCGATGCGGCTCATGACCTTTTCCTGCTCGCCGCACAGCGAGTCCATCGCTTCCTGCGCGGTCTTGGCACCCGACGACGCATCGCCGATCGCCTGCCACCAGAGCTGTGCCAGCTTCGGATAGTCAGGCACGTTGGTGCCGGTCGGCGACCACTGGACGCGGGCCGGCGAGCGATAGAACTCGATCAAGCCGCCGAGTTTCGGCGCACGCTCGGTGAAGCTCTTGTCGTGGATCGTGCTCTCGCGGATGAAGGTCAGGCCGACATGGCTCTTCTTCACGTCCACGGTCTTCGAGGTGACGAACTGCGCATAGAGCCAGGCGGCCTTGGCGCGGTCGGTCGGCGTCGACTTCATCAACGTCCAGGAACCGACGTCCTGATAGCCGAGCTTCATGCCGTCCTTCCAGTAGACGCCGTGCGGCGACGGTGCCATGCGCCATTTCGGCGTGCCGTCGTCGTTCAGCACCGCCTTGGCGCTGGCGTCGACCATCGACGCGGTGAAGGCGGTGTACCAGAAGATCTGCTGGGCAACCGCACCTTGTGCCGGCACCGGTCCGGATTCAGAGAAGGTCATGCCCTGGGCTTCCGCCGGGGCGTAGGCCTTCAGCCAGTCGAGGTATTTCTGAATCGAGTAGACAGCGGCCGGGCCGTTGGTGTCACCACCGCGTGCCGTGCAGGAGCCGACGGGCCGCGAATTCGCGTCGACCTTGATGCCCCATTCGTCGACCGGCAGACCGTTCGGAATGCCCTTGTCGCCATTGCCGGCCATCGACAGCCAGGCGTCGGTGAACCGCCAGCCGAGCGACGGGTCCTTCTTGCCGTAGTCCATGTGGCCATAGACCTTCTTGCCGTCGATCTCGCGGCCGGTGAAGAATTCGGCGATGTCCTCATAGGCCGACCAGTTGACCGGCACGCCGAGGTCGTAGCCGTACTTGGCCTTGAAGTCGGCCTTGTTCTTCTCGTCGTTGAACCAGTCGTAACGGAACCAGTAGAGGTTGGCGAACTGCTGGTCGGGAAGCTGGTAGAGCTTCTTGTCGGGCGCCGTCGTGAACGAGGTGCCGATGAAGTCCTTCAGGTCGAGGTTCGGGTTGGTGACATCCTTGCCGTCGCCCGCCATCCAGTCGGTCAGGTTGCGCACCTGCTGGTAGCGCCAATGGGTGCCGATCAGATCGGAATCGTTGACCCAGCCGTCATAGAGGTTCTGGCCAGTCTGCATCTGGGTCTGGATCTTCTCGACGACGTCGCCTTCCTGGATGACGTCATGCGTGATCTTGATGCCGGTGATGGCGGTAAAGGCCGGCGCCAGCACCTGCGATTCATACTGGTGCGTGGCGATGGTTTCGGAGACGACCTTGATGTCCATGCCGGCGAATGGCTTGGCTGCGTCAATAAACCACTGCATTTCGGCTTCCTGGTCGGCGCGCGAAAGCGTCGAGAGCGGACCTATCTCCTTGTCCAGAAAAGCTTTTGCCTCGTCCATCCCGGCGTAGGCGTTGCCCACGCCGAGCAATAGGACAAGGGCAGTCGTTGATGTTAAAAATTGCCGTCGCATAAGTTTCCTCCACTGTTTCAGGTTTCAAGTGCGATCTGGAGCGGCCGCCGGCACGCGGTCGCTCCAACAGTTTCCCCCTCTATACGTAGCGGAACACGCCGATGGCGTAGACCACGGAGAGAGCGAGAGCCCACCAGAGGCTGGGTCCGACAAGACCCAGCCAAGCGAGATGGATAAAGGCGCTGCCAAGCAGCGATAGAAAGAGACGGTCGCCGCGCGTCGTCTCGAAGCGCAGGATGCCAACGCGCGGATTGCCACCCGGCGAAGCGTATTCCCACACCGCCATGCCGCACAGCAGCAGCAGAATGGTTGCGAAGAAGGCCGCCGTCGGCCACGTCCACGCCATCCAGGAGAGGTCGAAGTTCATTGTCATACCCTCCCCAGGGCGAAGCCCTTGGCGATATAGTTGCGCACGAACCAGATGACGAGCGCTCCGGGGATCAACGTCAGCACGCCGGCTGCGGCGAGCAGACCCCAATCCATGCCGGCGGCCGAAACCGTGCGGGTCATGGTGGCGGCGATCGGCTTGGCATAGGTGGTCGTCAGGGTGCGGGCGATCAGCAGTTCCACCCATGAGAACATGAAGCAGAAGAAGCAGGCCACACCGATGCCGCTGGCGATCAGCGGCATGAATATCTTGATGAAGAAACGCGGGAACGAATAGCCGTCGATATAGGCGGTCTCGTCGATTTCCTTCGGCACGCCCGACATGAAGCCTTCGAGGATCCACACCGCCAAAGGCACGTTGAACAGGCAGTGTGCAAGCGCCACCGCGATATGGGTGTCGATCAGGCCGAAGGCCGAGTAGAGCTGGAAGAACGGCAGCGCGAACACCGCCGGCGGCGCCATGCGGTTGGTCAAA
>NZ_JBFULQ010000647.1:0-2758 GCF_054049815.1 Mesorhizobium sp. P5_C1
TCATGAATTTGTCTCCGGGCGCCAGCCGCCCCGTGCGGTCGAGCTCCAGCGTTAGGTTGAGCGCCGTGGTCAGCGCGGCCTTCGGATCCCTCGCCACATAGGCATAGGCGACGTAGGCGCGCGCCAGATCGATTTGCCAGATCGCATTGTTCGGATCGGACTGGGCCAATTTCTGGGCAATAGCGAGGCTGGCCTCGAAGGCCGCCTTGGAACCCTCAAAGTGACGTCGGTCGGTTTCCAGATACCCGATCTTCTGCAGGGTGATCGAAATATCGCGTTGCCAGTTCAAATTGGCAGAATCCAGCTTGGCCAGCCGGTCGGCAATAGCAAGGCTGTCCTGATAGTTTTGCAGGGCGCCGCTGGCATTGCCTTGCACCCTAAGCACCTCGGCGACCCGCTCGAGGCACACCGACAGGTCGCGCTGCCAGTCCGTGTTGCCGGGATCGATGGCGGCAAGGTCGCGCGCCGTGGCCAGCGCCTGCTGGTGGGCCCCCAGCGCGAGCGGCCAATCCTTCTGGTCGCTGTAAGCATTTCCGATTTTGGAGTAACCAATCGACAGGTCGCGCTTCAAGTCGGTATTGTTGGGGTCGCGGCGTGCCAAGTCTTCGGCGATCGCCTGGCTCTTGTTGAAGGCTACGAGCGCACCGGCGGCGTCGCCGCGCTCCCGCAGCAGATCACCGATCCTGGTTTGGCTGACTGAGACAGCGCGTTGGCGCCGCGTGTCATCGGGCTTGTTCTCGGCCAGCGCCAACCGAATTCTCAGGCTCTCTTCCAACGCTGTCTGGGCGCCATCCAACTGACCGGCAGTACGGGCAAGGTCGCCGATTTCGTCATAGGTGATTGTCAGATCATTGAGCAGATCGGCGCGGCCCGGCTCCGCATCGGCCAACTGTTGCTTGATCGAGAGGCTTTGCTGATAGGCTTGGGCCGCGGCGCTCACATCGCCTTGCGTCGCCAGAACGTTGCCGATCTTGTCGTTGGCCATGGCAAGATCGCCGAGCCAGTCCTTCTTGTCCGGCACGCTTGTGGTCAGGTCCTGCAGCATGTCCCTGGCCGCCTCATAGTTTTCCAGGGAGGTTGGCAGGTCGCCTTGCGCCATCCTTGTGTTGGCGAGCTTTATATGGCTGATGGCGAGATCGCGCTTGACGCTGGGATCGGTTTCCTGAAGCGATCGCTGCTCGAGGTTGGCCAACAGTGCGGAAAAGGCGCGGCCGGCCGCGTCGATATTGCCGACCGTCGTATAGAGAACTCCGAGTTCCTCCAGCGTGCGGCTCTGGCGGTCGGCCTGTTCCAGGCTGAGCGAGGTCTGCCCGGCCTCGCCATACAGCGCCAGCACGAATTCGTAGCCGTTGATGGCTGCCGCATAGTTCAGGTCGGCGCGCGCCGCGCCTGCCGACAGGAATACCGTTGCGGCCTGCGACAGCGTGCGGTCGACGAAATTCACCTTCAGCGCGTTGCGCGACACCTCGTCGATATTGGCCGCTTCCGCCAGCTTTGCCTGCGCTGCCTCGAAGGCGCCGAGCGACAGCTGCTCTTCGGCCTGCCGACGCAATTCCGTCACTCGCGGATCATCGGCCGCGAGCGTCTTCATCTCGCTGCGCACCTTGACGAAGGCGTCGGCCGCTTCACGCAGCCGGGTATTCAGGCTGTCCGCTGACAAATTGCCAGTGTCGGAACCGATCAGCGCGCCATAGAGCGGCGCCAGCGGCATGTCGGCGTCGCTGGCGATCTGCTCGACCTGGCCGCGCATGTCCGGCGTCACGTCGGCCATGGCAAGCAGCAGGCGTTCGCGCTCCGGCAGCTGTTCCTTGGCCGCCGCGGCAAAGAACAGTTTGGGCAGGCCGCTCTCGACGTAAGGCAATTGTTTTCCGCGCGACAGGTCATAGACCTCCTGCTGCACCAAAGTCAGCACCGAGCGGATCTCGAGACCGTCGGTGCCGAGATATTTGGTCAGTGCCGTCGTGAACGGCGAATTCTGGCCGGTTCCGTCGGCGGCCGTCTCGCCGGGGGCGGCCGAGAAGGCGAACAGGATGTTTTCCGCGCGGCCAATGCGGCCAAGTCCCGGCTTGACCTTGTCGGCAACATCCTTTGCCAGTGAGGTCGCGCCGCGCCCCTGGCCGCTGCTTCCCGAGAAGGGATCGCTGCGGCAGGCGTCGAGCACGATCAGCCCGACCCTTGCGGTGGCGGCGACCGTGTCGCGCACTTCCTCCAGCGGCAGGCTGGTCTTCTGCAGCGCATCGAGCGAAGAGGCGTCGGCATCGATCGGCAGCAGCCGGTTGTCGCCTGAGATTTCGACGCCATGGCCGGAGAAGTAGACCAGCACCACGTCGGCGCCTTTCGCATCCTCGCGAAAATCGTCGAGCGCGCGGCGCATGCGTCGGAGATCGCGGTTGGTTTCGAGAACGACCTCGAAGCCGAGCTTCTTCAGCGACGCTTCCATCGCCTCGCCGTCATTGATGGGATTGGCGAGCGGCCGGACCAGACGGTAGTCGTCGTCGGCGATGACCAGCGCCACGCGCCGCTCCGCCACCGCGGTGGCGGTGGTCGTAAGCATCAGCAGCAAGGCAAACAGCAAGCGCAAGTCGAACCGCCCCCGGCGCAGTCGTTCGCCAACCATTCCACCTCTTTATGGCGCGAGCAAGCCGGGTTTTTGGGCCGAAAACCGGCTCCTTCAGGCCGTCCGCATCGGCTTCAGGGCTTCACTCCAGCGCAACAGCTCGTCCAGCATGGCCGTGGTTGCGCCCTGCACCTGCTCGCT
>NZ_JBFULQ010000648.1:0-2757 GCF_054049815.1 Mesorhizobium sp. P5_C1
GCCAATAACACCCTTGTAGACAAAGCATTCCGAAACGAGGCGCAGCTCTACAGATAGGCGGGACGGTTTCTATGGCCACCAGAGAGCGCCCGTTTCCCTTGGCCGCTGTCCTGCTCTCCATTCCTGYCAAGCGCTCTCTGCCGCCGCCCTGTAGCCGGCAGGCATTGGCTGCCAGTCTGCCGGCGGCGTACACCATTTCGGCTCGCGGTATCCCCAGTGCTTCAGGCCGACCATCAAAAGATCCGTCAAACCAGACGGTTACGTTGAGCTTTGGAAAATGTAGGATCTTGGCCTGCCACCAAGTCCGATCGATCTCGTATTCGCCAACGCCTTCGGCCCACCGCGTCCAGCCTTTGCCGGGACGTCAAATCCCTGTCTCGCTTGGGGATTCGCTGTTCGATGACCTTTCAAATGCTGCAGGGAGCCCCGCCAGAACGTCTGGGGCTCCATCCGCGCCTTCGCCCTAGACTTTGCCGCAAGCTCGCTGGTGGCCTCGCCATCGGTATCGGCATTGCTATCGGGCACACACTGGCCGGCTGAGTGTCGGGTCTACCGCTTCGTCCTTCCTTAAAGCCCAGCTCGTACCTGGCGCCTTGCTGTGGCTTACCAGGCAGCGCTTTTGAACGTCGTCAAAAACACAGTCGTCGCAAGTTGTGCAAATAACGGGATATATCTTCCACCAAAGGGCTATTTCTATAGTTAAGTCGCCAAAATTACACGCAAAATCATCTGGTTAGCTCGATCATCCAAGCGCTTTCGGAGGTCATTCCAGTTAATGATGCGTTAAAATCCCTTTGACTCCAGCACTTCTTCAGCGGTAGCTAAATAACCCTCGACGGAGCTTTGAGCATAGGTCGGCTCCGGGGTTGAAAGTCAACAAGGGGGAAGGAACATGCGTAAGTTCATTCAGCAGTTCCGCGATGAAGAGTCCGGCGCCGCGATGGTTGAATATTCCATTCTCGTCGGTATCATCTCTGCAGTGTCGCTGCTCGCGATCCTTGCCATCGGCGGGTGGGTTGGTGATCAGTTCACCGGTCTCTGCGCTAACCTCAACACCAAGGGCGTCACTGCTGGTGGCGGTGCTGGCGGCGATTGCACGCCGTAGTGACTACGCGCGCCGCCGTCCGATTGAACCCGAGCGGCGCACTCCAGCTTGGGTCGGTGCGAGCGAATCGCCAGATAGCCAGATAGGTTGGCCTTGGCGTTCGATGAGAACGCTGTTCATTAGCAGTGTCTAAAGGTTTTCGATGTAAAATAGGGGTATGGACAATCTGCTAGACGACCTTGAGCATATTCTGACCGCCCCGCGAAGAAGTCTGCAGGACCGTTTTTGGGGACTGTTTCTTCTGGCGGCTGTGGCCGGTGCAATCGCTACCACCACCATGGTCGAGGTACGATTGTGGCTCCAGCCAAAAGAGGAATCTATCGTCATCGAGGACGCAACCACTTCACAGCCGAACTTACCGAAGCCTGCGGATTATCGGACATGGCGTAGGGCGTAGCAGTTCTCAAGTCAGCCGTAACCTTCAGCCTATGCTTTTTTGCCGCGGCGTGACGGCCGTGTCTATCTCAGACCAACGATTCGATCTTCGCGAGGCCATAACTGACGTTGCCGCCGCCTGACGAATAGCTGGAGACGTTCACTATCGCTGCTTCGCTGACGCCGCTCTTGTAGTAGCCATTCCAAGGGGCACCGGGGCTGCTGTCGATCTCAACGGCAGACGTTGCGCTGGTGGTTTTTCTATGACTTCCGACGGCCACTCGGTTCCCCCAGGTCCCTCAAGCGAGAGGTTGCCACGTTTCTTCAGGAAGTGATCGACGCCGATTCTCTTGTTGTCGAAGCCGAACGGCAATGCGGCAACCTGACCGTACGGGTTCGACATACCGAGATGGAACGAGCGCGGTTCGCTGGTTTTGAGCGCGGTCTTGCAATTGCCGGTCTTTTAATTGCTAGCATCGGCGTCGCGGCAACTGTGGTTCAGGCGTGGGCCGCCGTTGCTTCTTTGCCCTAGTCCGACCCGGTTGAGCGTTTCCCCTCTACATCGCCGCCATAACCGCCTCGATGCTCGCTGGCGCCGTCTGGCGCTACCGGCAGCGCGATATGATCGGCATGGCCGCCTGCCTGCTGATGGCCACCCGGGGGGCCACATCCGTTTTCCGGTTAGGTCGAGTGAACCAGACCTTCAATATTAAATGAGCGACTGCTAATAATATGGCTACAACTTAGGCCGTGCACGATCCAAATTCAGCAAGTCAGGACCATCGACGGCCGTCAATCCAGCGGCGGGAACGAAGTGCCTCAGTCACGAGCCAAGCACGACGAGCCAATCTGGGTACCACGTCTGCTCGACGTTGGGCTAAGACGCAAGCCAGATGATCTGGCACTTGTTAGCCCCGAGGGCAGCTTGAGTTGGCAAGAACTCGAACGCGCCAGCAAACGCTATTCCGCTGGCTTGCTGGCCTATGGGCTGAAGCCGGGCGACAGAATTGCGTCGCTCATGCCCAATAGCGCTGCGCTGATGATTCACTACCTCGGCTGCTTCAAATCGGGGATCGTGGCAGTACCCTTGAACTACCGATACACGCATCCCGAGATTGATCATGGACTCAAGACGAGCGGCGCTC
The DNA here is from genome assembly GCF_054049815.1 of Mesorhizobium sp. P5_C1. Taxonomy (NCBI): domain Bacteria; kingdom Pseudomonadati; phylum Pseudomonadota; class Alphaproteobacteria; order Hyphomicrobiales; family Phyllobacteriaceae; genus Mesorhizobium; species Mesorhizobium sp. P5_C1. The sequence continues at coordinate 2,626 of NZ_JBFULQ010000648.1, forward strand.
GGGCGCTATTGGCCCATGTGGACCGTCAGGAAGACATCGCTTCCAGTATCGCGCGGGACTTGCCACTTGGGGTCATCAACTACGGCTCCGAGCACGATCGCCATTCAAACTTCGCGACGCTCTTGGAGAGCC
>NZ_JBFULQ010000649.1:0-2742 GCF_054049815.1 Mesorhizobium sp. P5_C1
GGCCAGCACCACCTTCTGCTGGTTGCCGCCCGACAGCGTCGAGACGGGGTCGTCGAGCGAACCGTAGGTCAGTGCCAGCCGTTCGATCAGTTCTTGGAGCCGGGCCTCGTTGTTGCCGTTCAGGTCGAGCAGGCCGAAGGGGGCGCGCCCAAGAACCGCCAAGCGCAGGTTTTGCGCCACCGACATGCTGGGGATCAACCCTTCGGTCTTGCGATCCTCAGGCACGAGCGCCAGACCGATATCGGATTGCTTCACCCTCGGCGGCTGCAGACCATTCAGTCGCTTGCCATTGAGCGTGATGCGGCCCGTCACGCCGCGCAGCACACCGAAGACAGCATGCATGATCTGCTGCTGTCCCTGCGCGTCCAAACCGCCGAGCCCGACGATTTCGCCGGCGCGCGCGGCAAGCGACACGTCGACAAGCTGGCTTTGCCAACTGACGTTCGACACATCCAGAACGAGCGGCGCCGTGTCGGGCACAGGCGGGCGGCGCGGCGGAAACAGCTCTTCCAGCGAGCGGCCGATCATCAGGCCTACGATCTCATCGGTCGTGCGCGCGCCGACGTCGAAGGTCTCGATATGCTTGCCGTTGCGGAAGACGGATATGCGGTCGGCGATGGCGTCGACCTCGTGCATGCGATGCGAGATGAAAAGGATCGCGACGCCCTGCTCCTTCAGCATTCTGAGGACACCGAACACCGTTTCGACGAGTTCGCTGGTCAACGCCGAGGTCGCCTCGTCAAGGATAAGAAGCTTGGGCTTGCGGAACACGGCCTTGGCGATTTCCACAAGCTGGCGTTCGGACAGCGACAGGCCCGAGACGCGGGCGCCGAGCGGGATCGACCTGGCCCCTACGAGGTCCAGCGCCTCGCGCGCCTCCCGATAAACGCCGCGCTCGATCAATCCCATCCGGGTGCGAGGGGCGGCAAGCACGATGTTGTCGCCGACCGAAAGGTGCGGCATCAGTGACAGTTCCTGGAACATGCAGACCGTGCCCTGTTCGGCCGCCTCGCGCGGCGAGGAAAAGCGCACCGTCTGCCCGCCGATGGAGATCGTTCCTGTGTCCGGCTGGATGACACCGGCCAACAATTTCATCAGCGTCGATTTGCCGGCGCCATTTTCGCCGAGAATGGCGTGCACGCGTCCCGGCTCGCAGCGGAAATCCACCATAGTCAACGCCGGAACGCCACCGTAGGATTTCGACACCGATTTCAGTTCAACATAGCGGTCGGCCATGCGCGCTCCCTGCCGTCGACCCAGCCGGCGCAGACGCCGGCCAGGTTCGTGTGTCATTGCCTAGTTGGCGTTATCGGCCGTCTGGCCGTTCAGCTCATCCGGCGTGAATACGGGGAAGCACTGCGGAAAGCCGGTGGCCGTGTAGAAGGTCTTAGGCAGGTTGGGGTAGAAATCCTGGCCCTCTGCCAGGTCCGCATTGTTCTTCTGCGGGATAGGCAGGAAAACCTTCTGGGGCAGCGCGTTGCCTTCCAGCAGCACGACCGAGGCCTCCAGCGCCATCGCGGCCAACGCCGGCGCCTGGGCGGCGGTGATCCCCGGGTACTTGCCTTTGTTGACCAGCATCCGCGTGCCGTTGCCGGCGTCGAAGCCGACCGGGACGACCGGGTGCTTCGCTGCGGCCAGCGCCTCGAGCGCGCCAACGGAGCCCTCCTGGACAACGATGCCGTCAAAATTGCCGTTGGTGGCGATGGCGTCGGACGTCACTTTCGACGCCGTACCCACGTCCCAGTCGCCCTCGACCTTGACCGCCTTTAGATCGGGGTACTTGGAGAAGACCTCGCTGAAGCCCGCTTGGTTGTCGCGGTCGACGCTGTTGCCGGGGACGCCATCGATTTCCAGAACCTGACCCGAAACATTGCCCTTCTTGGCCTTGATGCCATCGACCACGGCCTGCGCCTTGATCCGGCCCAGTTCGACCTGGTTTTCATTGATCTGCACGACTTGGTCGGAATCGAGGACGTTGTCATAGGTGACCAGCACCACACCGGCTTGCTTGGCACGCCTCACGACTGCGTCGAAGGCGGTGGGATTGACGGCATTGATGATCACGGCGTCGTAGCCGGCGGCGATGAAGTTGTCGATCGCAGAGATCTGCGCCGTGGAATCGTTGCCCACCGATATGATCTTCAGTTCGGACAGCTTGGACTTGTTCTCGGGACGGGCGCCCCAGGCTTTGGCGGTCTGGATTGAGTTGGCACGCCAATCGTTGCCGACATAGCCGTTGACCAAGGCAATCTTGTAGGGCCCGGACTTCTTCGGATACGAGATCACCGAAGCACTGTCTGGCGCAGAAGCGTAGCAGTCGGGCTTGTAGGTGTCCTGCGCCCAGGCGCTTGTGAACATTGCGGTGGATGCTGCAAGAGCGCCCATCATCAGAAGTGCAATACGTCTTTTCATTTCATTTTCCTCCCGTCTGTCGGCGACCATCGCCGGTTTTCAAATTGATCCCCCCGCAGTTACCGCCGCGGAGGCCGAATTCTTGGAATGAGCGCACATGGTCGGATCATGGGTTCTGCTGCCTTCGACGCCGGTTCAACGAGACGGCAATGATGATGATGGCTCCCTTGATCACCTCCTGGATGCTGGTGGAAAGACCGAGCACGAGAAGACCAAAGCCGAGAATTCCAATGAAGATTGCACCGACGRCGGAACCGACAATTGATCCATAGCCGCCGAAGAGACTTGTCCCGCCTATGATCACGGCCGCGATGACGTCGAGTTCAAGAC
>NZ_JBFULQ010000650.1:0-2732 GCF_054049815.1 Mesorhizobium sp. P5_C1
GCCTATTTTGTGATACACACAAAATAGGCGGCGCGGCCCTGTCGGGCCTTAGCGCCCGCAAGCGGGCTTGAGAGATGGATGCAGACGCCCAGAAAGCAGCGGTGAAGAGCGCGTCACGGCGCTATGGCGAGGTGACGCACATCCGATTTTCGGCTGACGAGCTGGCCAACCTCAAAGCCATTGCGGAGCGAGACGGCGTTACCGTCAGCGAGGTCGTCCGGCGTCTCGTGCGGGCAGAGGTCGGGCATCTGCCTATTGCGTCAGAGGCGTTKCGGCCGGCGATCGTGGACATGACCGATCAGCTGCGGCGCGTCGGCGTCAATTTCAATCAAGCCGTGCGCGCCATAAACGACGGCCGTGTTGCCCATGATGAGGATCTTGAGCAGGCGTTGATCGCCGTGGGCGACCTGGTGCGGCAGTTCCGCGACGAACTGAAGGCGATGACTGGCGGGTCCCGCAAGGCGAGGGAGGCCAGGCCTTGAGCGGTCGTCTTGCTGGCTACGCKGCCGAAATCGAACGCTATCTTCGAGGCGGGTCCGGCGTGAAGCGCGAGGACCTGGACGACAAGTCAGTGACGGGCGCCGGACGCGCGGCCAGCGAATTTCAGGCGATGAAGAGTTATGAGCTGACCGGTGGCGGCGGACGCCTCGGGCAAGGACAAGCCGGCTCGACAGTAAGTGGCGGCAGGAGCGCCCCTCGTTCTTCGCCGGGAGGGTTGGGGACGGCGGGAAGCTCCATGTCCAGCAGGGCATCGAAGTCCGCGGCGGCTGCGCGCTCGCCAAACGCCACTAGCGCGCCGATCATGGTCTATGGCGCCACGCTCGCCGGTTTCCGGCCGGAAGAGGAGGAGGAAGACTGGAAGCGGCGCGGGGGCGGCGGCCGTGGCCGTGGTGCTGTTCGTCCGAGCGGTACAGGGCGAGCAGCGCGGGCGGGCTATCAGGCGCGGGCCGTGGCGGCACGGGCAGGCTATGCGGCGGGTGCGCAGCCTGCCGTGTTTAAAGTCATGCCCAATCCTCCGTCGGCCAAGGAAGCCGCCGCTCGGCTGCTTAACTACATCGGGAAGCGCGAGGACGAAAAAGGCGAGAAACACGACATCGAGATTTTTGACGAGGACGGGCAGGTCCTTGCGACAGGCGGCGCACGAAAAGCGTTTCTGGAGACGTTTTGCGAGACGTTCGAACCGCCCCTGGAAAACACCAATTTTATCGAGGTTCGTTTCGAGCTCGCCGGCGAGGTTACCGATTCCGCCTTGAGCGAGGCGTTGAACAAGGCCTTCGGCGCAAAACCGTTCATCTATGCGCAGGATGGTCAGGCGGTGGAGGTATACGCGCACACCGATGAGCGGGCGGGGCCGCTTGCCAAGGTGCTTGCCGGCGGCCGGGAGAATTCGCGCAGCAAGGCGCTCGACAAGATCGAGGCGCGCTTGTCGGAAGCGATGGGCGCCGCTGGCGTGGTCGCCAAGGCAGAGGTAACGGCGGCCGTCAGCCGTGAACCCAAAGCGAAATACTTTTTGCAAAAGTTTATCCGCACCCACAGCCAGGTCCGCCACGCAAATGGCGAGCCCGTGCCCGGGGCGAAGAATGCCACCAAGGCGGCGGCTTCGGTCTACGAACAATGGCGCCCACAGTTTTCGGGGCGTGAACGCCGCAATGCCTATCACCTGCTTTTCTCGGCAAAGGCCGGCACCGATGCCAACGCCGTCATAGCTGCGGCGCGCGCCGTGATGGAGGAGCGAGCGCCAGGATACAAGTTCGTCCTGGCGCATCACAAAGACACCAAGCACGTCCATATCCACGCGATGGTGCAGGCGCGCTCTGCCGACGGCGAGCGCCTGAAATTCTATAAGCCAGATCTGGTCGCCTGGCGCGAGACCTTTGCGGAAAAAGCACGCGAGAACGGCATTGCGATGGTGGCGACGCGACGCATGGATCATGCGATGACGCGGCCATTCACGAAGGAGCATGCCGGAGCCTACAGCCGCGCCCAGAGCGATCCGCGCTACCAGGTCAGCGCCAGGACGATCGAGCGGGTGGAGGCCAAGCGGCAACGCCGTATCGATGGGCAATCCCTTGTCGTGAACGGCGATGCAATCGCTGCCGCATGGCAAAAGACTGTGACGACGATGCGAACCGCAGGCATAGTCGGTCAGGCTCTCACGGCAGCGGAATCGATCGGCAACAATTTTCTGCAGTTCCGTCATAGGACAGGGGAGGGGCAGCCTGCCGCGGGTCGCGGAGCTGATCAATCGGGGCAGAAGTCTTTCCTGTCCAATCCCGGTATGAGAGAATTGAATGCACTGATAGGAGATTTGAACGTGGCGCAAACCCCCTTGGAAATGCGGCGTCAGATGGCCCGCGTCAATCAGGCTCTGGACAACATGCGCGAGACGCTGCCTCCGGCGCATCAGGGACAGTTCGAACAGTATCGGGAAGAGGTCAACGACAAGATGCACGACCGTCTCGCGCGGCTGCAATTCGAGCGGCAGCAGCAGCGTCGTGGTGGTGGCGGTGAGGAGCCAATCCCCGAGCGCGAGGCGCGAGGGCGAGACCTCCCAACTCGGGACGATCCCCGCGAGCCGATTGAGCCGCGTACAGGCGCCGAGCAAGAGAAGGTGAGAGCCAAGCAGAAGAACGCGAACAAACAGAAGGCGCGGCAGTCGGAAGAGCAGGACCGGAAGACCCAGCGCTCAAACGATAACGACTACGAGCGTTGAACAAGGGCCGACCTAGGGT
>NZ_JBFULQ010000651.1:0-2711 GCF_054049815.1 Mesorhizobium sp. P5_C1
CTGCTGGCTTACGCGGCATAGTGCTCTCCTTTGAAACGCTTGAGAATTACGGGCTCAAATTTCGGACTGAGGTCGTTGATCCAGCTCGGCGGSGGCGCGTTGCAAGTCGGAAAAATCGACTGAGGCGACGATGTCACCGCGACGGTCACGCGCCCTGACGGCCCAGCCCACCGGTGCTTCACCCCGAGACAGGGCGTCTTTCCACAAATCCTCCGCCGAGCGCCTGCATTCGTCGCGCACCGCGTCCAGATCGGGAAAGACCAAGCCACCCACGTCACGGATCTCCCCATTGTCTTGATACTCAAGCCGATACTCGTCCCCCGCATCGGCTATCCGCTGTTCGCCAGAATTCTCTTCGTCGACACCAACTTTGGCGGCATGCAAAAGCATGATCTTGGATTTTTCGATCAGCTCTTCAGGGGATAAGACCGCCGGTTGCGCGACGGTAACGAGTATGTTGTCACCACCCTCGCCGCGGAATTCCACAACGTTGTTGGCAACGACGATTTCCAGAACCTCCATACCTATGCTCCCTTCACATCTGGTCGTTGTAAGGCTGTTTGGTAAGACCGACCTGCTTGGCCAACTCTGAAAACGGCGGCACGCCGGCCTCGAACTGGTTCGTGTTCGCGAGTTGCAGAAGTCGCAAAGGGAAGCAGACGGCATCGCGGTTTGCCGGTGACATGTCCTCGAACAGGCGCTCGTCGCCGGTGAACGCGGCTTCCGCGGTTTTCAAGGCCCTATCGATATCATCGATGGAGAGGAGTCCCTTGCGAACCAATGCGTTGTTGACCGCTGCGACCGCCATCAGCAGCCCCTCCAGCTGTAGGTTCGCGACGTTCATCGATTTTTCTCCATCACATACGTCCGATGGTCGGCGGGACAACGGGTCTGCTAGCTGGACGCGCCATGGGGAATCTCCTTCGGGGACGGTGGACAACTTTCCACACGAGACGAGGTTCCCGAGCCGCCATGCAATCCCGAAGCGGCCGACGCCACGCTTCTCTGACGTCAGGAATCGGTGGCAAAAGTTGAGGAAAACGAAGTCAGTCCATTCGTGGAACCGTCAGGCAGATCCCAAGTTTCATATTGCCGGGAAACGCTTATTTGGCCTGCCTTTCGCATTGTCGAGCATGTCGCAGCCAGCAAGTTATCCCGTGGCCGGCGAAGGGAAAGAGGTCGCGGGCCAGGTGGCGTTGCTTGGACGTCCACCGCAAATGAGAGCGAGACCGACGGAAAACTCGCTGTGGCAAACGAGGCAGGAAATGACGTCGAAAACGAGAACAGCCACTATCAAGCCGTATAAAGGGCCCGCCGGTGGGTGGGGCTCAGCAAAATCCGTGGCTGGTGTTCTCCTAAAAGAACATGTTCCCTTGAAAGGGAGCCGGGTGCTTTCGACCCAGAACAAGCCCGAAGGATATATGTGCGTGAGTTGCGCCTGGGCAAAGCCGGCGCAGCCGCATCCGCTGGAATTCTGCGAGAATGGCGCCAAGGCGACAGCCTGGGAAACCACGTCGCGACGTGCAGGCCCGGCGTTCTTCGACAAGCACACGCTGAGCGAACTCGAGCGATGGTCGGATCACGATCTCGAAGAGGAGGGTCGGCTGACGCACCCCATGCGCTGGGACGCTGCCAGCGACAAATATGTGCCGGTCGAATGGCCCGCAGCATTCGAAGAGATCGGCAGGGAGTTGCGCGCTCTGGACCCGCATCAGACCGATCTTTACACATCCGGGCGGGCGTCACTCGAGGCGAGCTACATGTACCAGCTATTGGCGCGGATGTACGGCTCCAACAACATGCCCGACAGCTCGAACATGTGCCATGAAAGCTCCTCCGTTGCGCTTCCCGATAGCATCGGCGCATCAATCGGCACCGCCATTTTGTCCGATTTCGAGAACACGGACTGTATATTCTATATTGCCCAGAATGTCGGGACATCGTCGCCACGCCTGCTTCATGATCTGCAAGACGCAGTCAACCGAGGCGTGAAGATTGTTACTTTCAACCTTCTGCGGGAGCGCGGCCTGGAGCGCTTCGTCAACCCGCAATCACCCGTCCAGATGCTGACCGGGAAAGAGACACCGATTTCGTCGGACTATTATCAAGTCAACAATGGCGGCGATATCGCAGCGTTGTTCGGCGTCTGCAAGTCGCTCATCGAAGCAGACGACGCCCTGAAAGCCTCCGGTCAAAACCCTGTGGCCGGACGCGATGCGACGCCAAAAGATCCGAACAATGCAGCCATGATTGCCTTTGCGGCATCGATGGCATCCGCTGCCAAGAAGCACGTTCTCGATCACGATTTCATCAAGGAACACACGACCGGCTTCGAGGAATTCGCAGCAGCTGCGCGCGCCCGGCAATGGGACGAGCTTGAGCGTGTGTCGGGGCTGACACGCGCCGAAATGAAGAAGGCCGCCGCCACCTACGCCAACTCAAACGCAGTCATGATGGTTTACGGCATGGGCCTGACACAACAGCTCATGGGCGTCGAGAACGTTCACATGGTCTGCAACCTCGCGCTGCTGCGCGGCAACATCGGCAAGCCAGGGGCGAATATTTGCGCGGTTCGCGGTCACTCCAACGTGCAGGGCCAGCGCACCGTCGGGATTACGGAGAAGCCAGGCCTGGCGCCCCTCGACAAACTTTCCGAGCTCTATGGCTTTGAGCCGCCGCAATGGACCGGTCGCTCGACGGTGGAAACGCTG
>NZ_JBFULQ010000652.1:0-2710 GCF_054049815.1 Mesorhizobium sp. P5_C1
TCATCGTCCTGATCGTAGGCGCCGGCCTGTTTTTCGCACCGGCACTGGTCAAGCCGCGCTGGCCCTGGCCCGTCACGCCATTCAGTGCCCGCTTCCTCGGCGGCTTCTACACCGCCGAAATGGCGGTGATGGCGGCACTCTTGTTCTGGAATCGCTGGTCGCCCGGCAGGCTGGTGCTCGTCATGGCCTTCATCTTCACCGTCATCGTGACGGCGGTTTCGTTGATCAATCTCGGCTATTTCAATTTCGAGCGCAAAGCGGCCTGGCTCTGGTTCTTGGTCTATCTTGCCTCGGCCGCGGTATCCGGGCTGTTCCTGTGGCGGGCCAGGGCCCGTCCTTCAGCAAGAGGCGTGACCTTAAACCCCGCATGGCGCGGCTACATGTTGGCGGAAACGGCGATCCTTGGGCTCTATGGCGTCGGCATGTTGCTGTTTCCCGTGATGGTCAGCAGCACTTGGCCATGGCCGGTCGATCCTTTCCACGCCCAGGTCTACAGCGCCATCTTCCTCGCTGGCGCTGGCGGCGCATATCTGGTCTGGAAAAGCGCGCCGCGCGAGGAACTGCTGGTGCTTGGCCTGGCGCAGTTTCTGGTTGGCCTGCTTTCCATCCTTGGTCTCGTCATCACCGACGCTGCGGTGCATCGGATCGACTGGACGGCGCCCAAGACATTGTGCTGGCTTGCCCTTTTCGGCTGGATCGGCATCAGCGGCGTCTTCAAACTCTCCGCCGCCTCCCGCTATTTCAGCGCGCAATCGGCAGCATAGCTTGCAGAGATAGCTGGATTTTCAGGTGACGTCCGGTGCATCGTGCCGGGCCTATTGCCTTCGCCGGGAACGCCATGACCAGCACGTCATCCTCCGAGAAGATCCAACTGCAGCTCCGCGCCATCCGGCCAAGCGATGCGGAAGCGCTTTGCGCCATCTTCAACATGCCGGGCTTCCGCTGGGGCACGCTCAGGATGCCCTTCGAGATGGTGGAGCAGGTCGAGCGGCGGATCGCCAAGGCCGGCCAGGAAACCACCTGGATCGTCGCGGAGCTGGACGGCAAGGTCGTCGGCCATGGCAGCCTGGTCGTGCAGGGGTCGCCACGCCGGTCGCATATCGGCGAGATCAATATCGGCCTTGACGATGGCTTTGTCGGCAAAGGCATCGGCTCTGCCATCCTTGGCGCGCTGCTTGACGTGGCCGATAACTGGCGCGCGCTGAAGCGGGTCGAATTGACCGTCTATGCCGACAACGAACCGGCCGTCCGTCTCTACACAAGCCATGGCTTCGAGGTCGAAGGTCGGCATGTGAAGGCGGGTTTTACCGACGGGCAGTACCACGATCTGCTCAGCATGGCCCGACTGCGGTTTTGAGATCCGTTGTTTGGAGACTTGCCTGTTTTGATCGAGTTGACGATCTATGTGTGGGCCGGCCGGGTCCAGCAAGTCTGGTCTCCCTTGGCGTTTGCACCGCGAGCGGCTAGACGGGACCAATGACCGCCGTCTCTGACCCAACTGCTGCGCCTCCGGCGGAAATTCTAGCTGTGCTGTCGCTGCTCTGCCCGGAAGTCGTGCGTGATATCGAGCAGAGCTGGAATGCGCCGGTTTCCGATTACGCCCGCCATCTGTGGCGGCCGGTGGCGAGGCCTGCGTCGGGCCCGGCGATCGCTGCCCGCTCGATCCTGCGCGTCGTCCTGCATCAGCGCCTTGGTGCGATCATGCAGCCTGAAGAGATCGGCAAGGCCCTCGAAGAGTTCGAGTGCAGACCGGTGATCCAGTCCGGCCTGCACTGCCTGCTGCTGATGGACCGGATCACCTTCGATGCCCTCCTGCTTGCCTGGCTCGGCGCGGTCGAAAACGGGCTGTCGGCCTTCGTCGGCTTCATGGGAACGACGATGACCATGGAGACGAATGGCCGGGAGGGGCCGGGATGGCTCGATGTCGGCGACGACAAGGTCAATTTGTTTGGCATGGGGCGCCACAAACTGTGCCGCAAGAGCGCCTGCGTGGCCGGTCCCGTCTCCCTCAACAAGCGCGCGCTCGAAGTGGTGGGCGATGAAACGGATGCCAGCCGTTGGCTGGGCACGCTGCTTGCCAGCCAGGACAAGGCATTTGGGACCGCCGCCGATGCGCTGACCGCCCTCAACGAGGATCTGGTCGCCGATTGGGATCGTTCCGGCATGGCCCGGCCGGTCTTCATCGATGATCGGCTCGCCGCAGCCGCCATGGCGCGGCATCTGGAAAACGACGGCAGCCTTCTTTCCAGGCTGCTCATCGAGCCGGCAAGGCGCCAGCGTCTCGACCATGCCTTGCAAGAGGCGGCATCGGGCCCATTTGGCAGATTCCTGCCCAATAGCACGGCCTATTTCTGGGGCATCCGCGAGGAACGCGTGCGCAAGCTGGTGCTCGAGAACGGGCTGTTGATCGAGCCTGACAGGCCGCATGGTCTCTCCATCCCGTTCGAGCGGCCGCATCTCAGGCAGGCGCTGCTGGACGGCGTGCTGCTGCCGAACCTGTTCCTGATGTTCCTCGTCCTTGCCATCTTGCCGCGCGTGCGGGTTGTGGGCGGCCTGAGACAGATTGGCTATGTAGCGCTTTTCCACTCGATCCTGCTGGCTGCGCTAGACGAAAACGCGCCGGAAGAGCGCGATCTGGCTGCGGAGCTGCAGGTTCGGGAAAATGCCTGGGGCATGCGGGTCATCGATGAAAAGATCTCGGTCCGCGAGC
>NZ_JBFULQ010000653.1:0-2688 GCF_054049815.1 Mesorhizobium sp. P5_C1
TGGGGCGACCGGCCAATCGGCGTCGGGGAAAAGCCGTTGCGGTAGCTTTTGCCGTTCCGCTTTTCGCCGCATTTCATGTTACAAGTCGCGGGAAGGGCTGATTTGGCGCCATCGCAGTGGCGTGACCTGGAGAGGGACGATCCTATGAAAAAGACTGTGCTCGTCGTTGTGGCGACGGCTTTGCTTGTGAGCGCATGCACCACCACCGATCCGTACACGGGCGACCAGAAGATTTCCAACACCGCCGCGGGAGCCGGTCTTGGCGCCCTGGCAGGTGCCAGCCTTGGCCTGCTTGCCGGTGGCAACGACCGCCGCAACGCACTGATCGGCGCGGGTATCGGCGCGCTTGCCGGCGGTGCCATCGGCGCCACCATGGACCAGAACGAGGCCGAACTGCGCCGCCAGCTTCAGGGCACCGGCGTCAGCGTCACCCGCAGCGGTGACCAGATCATCCTCAACATGCCCTCCGACATCACCTTCAACACGGATCAGGATGCTGTGAAGCCCGGCTTCTACCAGGTGCTGAATTCGGTCGCGCTGGTGCTGAAGAAGTTCAAGCAGACCACGGTCGACGTTTTCGGCCACACCGATTCGACCGGTGGCGACCAGCACAATTTCGATCTGTCGCAGCGGCGCGCGCTGGCGGTTGCCAACTACCTGTCCGGTCAGGGTGTCGATCAGCGCCGCTTCGCCGTCACCGGTTTCGGCAAGACACGGCCGATCGCATCCAATGCGACGGCCGAAGGCCGCGCCCAGAACCGCCGCGTCGAGATCCAGCTGTCGCCGCTCACCTGATCTGTCCGGCAAGCGAATGCAAAACGGCCCCATATATGGGGCCGTTTTTGTTTGAGCGGRTGCCGGCGCAGATTGGCGCTCAGAGAATTAGCTAGTTCTAACTAACTAGTTTCCCGCAGCCACGGAAAGGAATAGCATCGACCCTGTTCCGGAGGGGATGAGGCGGATACAACTGGCCGCGCAATCAGCATTTTTTCCCGCCTCGGTCTTGCACGGCCAGATTCAGAAAATCTGGGAGGAATGCATGACAAGAACAGCCAGCCTTGGGCGCTGCGGCGTCCTCGCTTTAACCAGTCTTGTGGGCGCATGGTTGGGCGTCGCCACGGCTCAGGCCGAGGATGCCGGCAAGGCCGACATAGATGCCTTGAAGAAGTCGCTTGCCAAATATGAGGACTACACCGCCGCCGTCCGCGACCTCTATCTGTCGACAGTCGGCTGCGTCTACTACAGCGGAGAAAAGATACCGGGCACGATGGATTACCCGAAAGGCGCCATGGGTATCCATTTCGTCAACGTCCCAAGTGTCGGCCAAAAACTCGATCCGATGCACCCCAATGTGCTGATCTACGAACCGACGAGAAAAGGCCTGCGCCTGGTCGGGGCGGAATGGCTGGTGCCACTGACGCCGGACATCAAAGCGCCGCCGAAGCTGTTTGGCCAAACCTTCATGGGCCCGATGGAGGGACACTATCCGCTCATCCCGCGGGAGTTCGTCCACTACGATCTTCACGCCTGGTTCGTGGACAATCCGAACGGCCTGTTCAGTCCGACGAACCCGAAGGTGAAATGCAACAAGGCCGAGTTTCCGATGCTGGAGAAACCGACCAAGATGATGCCTGGCCCGATGTAACGGGCGAGCCAGGCTGGGAGCAATTCCAGGAAAAGTGTGAAGCGGTTTTCCGTCCGGAATTGCGTCCAAACAAAGAGGCAATTCCCGGAAAAGTGTGAGACGGTTTTCCCGGGAAAGCGCATCGCGCTTTCCCTTAGGAAATTGCGTCAGAGCAAGATTTGGAGCGGTCCGGCGTTTCCGTGAAACGGTGAATCGGTAGGAGCTTACCGGCAGGGCAAGCCGATGGCTGGCTTGCCCTCGAAAGCGATCGGGGATCAGACCCTGGCGACGCCATCAGGACGAGGTCGGCTGGTCGACAATTGCCGCCACGATCCGGCGAACGATCGGCAAGACCAGCAGCAGACTCGGAAACGCCACAAGCCATGATGCTCCCCATGCATACGGCCAGGTCGCCACGAAACCGGTTGTCCAGCCCGCATTGATCAGCGTCGATACTGCCGAGACAATGCTCGACATCAAGATGGAAAGAACGAATGGCATTACCAGCGCATTGTAGGAGGGCGGTAGTTTCCTCGATTTCAAAACTTTGTCCGATGACGCTCGCATCAAGTATCTCCTGTTCAGAAAGTGGACGCATGCGCGGCTGAGCGCGATCAGGTGGCATGTGCCGTTTGCAGGGCCAGGTTGCTAATGAAGCTGCGCAACGAACGCGGTTCGCGACCCAGGGCGGCGCGCAATGTCAGACTGTTCCCGCCGAGGCCATGGAGGGCGTAGTGGCCATATACCCTGGCCAACGATTGCATCTGGAGGTCGCTGTAGGGGAGGCGGACATCCGCAGCCCACTCGGCAAATGTCGGCTCGCCCGYGATGACCGGGCGGCCAAGTTCCTCTCCCATTATTGACGCGATCTCTTCCCGGCTGTGCATACCCGCGCAGAGCTCGATCGTCGCATATGACAGTCGCGCTTCGGTCAAGGCGATCGCTGCCACTTCAGCAACATCGCGGTAATCGACACGCGCCACCTTCGCCGTCTTTGGAAAAGGTTCCGAGAAAACACCGTGCTCAACGACCGACGGCCAGGCCGCTGCGATATTCTGCATGAA
>NZ_JBFULQ010000654.1:0-2686 GCF_054049815.1 Mesorhizobium sp. P5_C1
CTCCCCAGCTTCGGAGAATGATTGGCATTCAGAGAGCAATTTGCACGCTCAGGGCGCTGCCGCACTCCACAGCTTTCGGCTGCACATCCCGCAAACGCTGGGCTTTCGGGAAACCGTGCGGCCACTGGAGAATTGTTCGGAATTTGAAGGTGGTAGCGGGAGAGGGACTTGAACCCCCGACCCCAGGATTATGATTCCCGTGCTCTAACCAACTGAGCTACCCCGCCAGGGCGGCGAAAGGCCCGAAATGCGCCTTAAATCGAAAGGCATGTCGGGGGCGTTCGCCAAGGTCGCGCGGATATAAGGTTGGGAGGGCGAGCCTGTCAAGCTTCGAAGCAACCGGCGCGCCGGCTTATTGTCATTGTCGAAAAGCTTTGCCGCGCAGACATTTGGTTGCTGCCGCCGGGGTTGAGTTCGTAGGGGCACGTCGCTATGTCTCGGCCACGAGTTTTAAGAGTTGAAACAGATGAAACCGCGCATTGCAGTCCTCGGTTGCGGATACTGGGGCAGCAACCACATCCGCACCCTCAAGGCGCTCGGCGCGTTGCACGCGGTGTCCGACGCCAACCGGGCTCGCGCCGAAGGCTTCGCCAGCGAGCAGGATTGCCTGGCGATCGAGCCCGACCAGCTGTTCGTCCGTGACGATATCGACGCCATCGTCATGGCGTTGCCGCCGCAATTCCATGCCGACCTCGCGGTGCGCGCCTCCGAGAGCGGCAAGGACGTGCTGGTGGAGAAGCCGATCGCGCTGACGGTGCCAGACGCCGAGCGCGCGGTGCAGGCGGCCAAGGACAATGGCCGCGTCTTCATGGTCGGCCATGTCTTGCGTTTTCATCCCGCCTTCGAGACGCTGAAGGGGCTGATCGACAAGGGCGAACTCGGCGAAGTCCGCTACATCCATTCGCATCGGCTCGGCCTTGGCAAGTTCCACACCGAGAACGACGCGCTGTGGGACCTGGCGCCGCACGATTTGTCGATGATCCTGGCGATCACCGGCACCGAGCCGATCGAGGTGCGCGGCGAAGGCGCTGCCCTGCTCGACAATCTCAGCGACTTCGCGCATCTGCACATGCGCTTTCCCAACGGCCTGCGCAGCCATCTCTTCACCTCGCGGCTCAATCCCTACCGCGAGCGGCGGCTGACCGTGGTCGGCACCAAGGCGATGGCGGTGTTCGACGACGTCGAACCATGGGAACGCAAGCTTGCCGTCTACCGCCACGCTGTGTGGCAGGACAGCGGCCAATGGGCCTTCACCACCAATGAGCCGTCCTATGTCGCGGTTGCCCAGGGCATGCCGCTGACGCGTGAGCTGGAGCATTTCATCCAGTGCATCGAGACACGGGCCGAGCCGCGCACCAGCGGCGAGGAAGCGATCAGGGTGCTGCGCATCCTGACCGCGGGGACGGTCACGCATACCACGCCCAATTCCTGAGAGACCGTTTGGACTCTGTCACTCGCCGGCGCGAATTTCGAAACAGTCTCTGAGCGGGTAGCGGATTACTCGGCGGGGATCTGCGCCGGCCTGGCGGAAAGCCGAGTCAGCATGGCCTCGGCCTCGGCGCCACGCTCCGAACGCTCGATGAAGCCGCCGCCGAACACACGCGCCTCGTTGCCGTCATCGGAATAGAGCACACAGGCCTGTCCGGGCGCGATGCCGGACTCGCCGTCGACCAGTTCCACCCAAGTGGCGCCAGCGCGGTGATGCAGCACGGCAGGGCGGGGCGGGCGGGTCGAACGGACCTTGGCGAACAGCTCCAGGCCACCGGCGGGGACATCGGCCAGCGGCCCGTCGCCCAGCCAGTTCATGTTGCGCAGATAGATCTTGTGCGTCTCAAGCGCCTCGCGCGGGCCGACCACGACGCGGGCGCGGTCGGCGTCGAGATGGACGACGTAAAGCGGCTCGCCGGAAGCGATGCCGATGCCGCGGCGCTGGCCGATCGTGTAGCGCAGGATGCCCTCGTGGCGGCCGAGCAGGCGGCCGTCGATGTGGACGATGTCACCCGGATTGGCAGCAGCCGGCTTCAGCTTGGCGATGATGTCGGAATATTTGCCCTGCGGCACGAAGCAGATGTCCTGGCTGTCCTGCTTGGCGGCAACCGTCAGCCCCATCTCCTCGGCGATGGCGCGAACCTGCGGCTTCGACAGGCCACCGAGCGGGAAGCGCAGATAGTCGATCTGCGCCTGTGTGGTGGCGAACAGGAAATAGCTCTGGTCGCGGTCGGCGTCGACCGGCCGGAAAAGCGCGCGGTGGGCGCCATTGGCGCCGGAGCGGATATAATGGCCGGTGGCCAGCGCGTCGGCGCCAAGCTCCTTGGCGGTGGCCAGAAGATCGGCGAACTTCACCGTCTGGTTGCAGGAAACGCACGGGATCGGCGTCTCGCCGGCGACGTAGCTTTCAGCAAAGGGATCGATCACCGCCTTGCGGAAGCGTTCCTCGTAGTCGAGCACATAGTGGGGAATGCCGAGAGTCTCCGACACTCGGCGCGCATCGTCGATGTCCTGCCCGGCGCAGCATGAGCCGGCCCGGTGCGTTGCCGCGCCATGATCGTAGAGCTGCAAGGTGACGCCGACGACGTCATAGCCCTCGCGCTTCAACAGGCCGGCGACGACCGATGAATCAACACCGCCCGACATGGCGACGACGATGCGGGTGTTTTCGGGACGTCCGGGAAGATCGAGGCTGTTC
>NZ_JBFULQ010000655.1:0-2682 GCF_054049815.1 Mesorhizobium sp. P5_C1
AGTCAGCATAGCTGCTGCCTCCAAAAAAGTACCGTCAGGGTATTTTCGAGGCCTGTCGACAGAAAATTCTATTTACTTTCAATTCCTTACGGGCAAAAAAGTACCGTCACAAGCCTTACTGGCCATGACGGTACTTTGAAAAATCCCAAGCGGCAATATGTGGCAGATCCGTCAGGCAGCCCGCCGATGCCAATTTCTGCCTACCGATAGCTGTTGAACGCTACTGGATAATTATCTTTTTATTTTCAGATGCTTAAGGAGAATAATGGCGAATAATCGGCGGCGTTCGGATGGGCCTGAATCATTCCCACTCTATTGTGCCGGGCGGCTTTGAGGTGACGTCGTAGACGACGCGGTTGATGCCGCGGACTTCGTTGATGATGCGGGTGGCGGCGGAACCCAGGAACGCCATGTCGTAGTGGTAGAAATCCGCCGTCATGCCATCGACAGAGGTGACGGCGCGCAGCGCGCAGACGAACTCGTAGGTGCGGCCATCGCCCATCACGCCGACAGTCTGCACCGGCAGCAGCACGGCGAAGGCCTGCCAGATGGCGTCGTAGAGGCCGGCCTTGCGGATCTCGTCGAGATAGATGGCGTCGGCCTCGCGCAGGATCTCCAGCTTCTCGCGGGTAATGCCGCCGGGACAGCGGATGGCTAGGCCAGGGCCTGGGAACGGATGCCGGCCGATGAAGCTTTCGGGCAGGCCGAGCTCCTTGCCAAGGGCCCTCACCTCGTCCTTGAACAGTTCGCGCAGCGGCTCGACCAGCTGCATGTTCATGCGCGCGGGCAGGCCGCCGACATTGTGGTGCGACTTGATGGTCACCGACGGGCCGCCGGTGAAGGAGACGCTCTCGATGACATCGGGATAGAGCGTGCCTTGCGCCAGGAAGTCGGCGCCGCCGAGTTTCTTCGCCTCCTCCTCGAACACCTCTATGAACAGCCGGCCGATGGTCTTGCGCTTCTTCTCCGGGTCGGCCTCGCCTTCCAGCGCCGAGATGAACTTGTCGGCGGCATCGACCAGGATCAGCGGCAGATTGTAGTGCTGGCGGAACATCGCCACCACGCCCGCAGCCTCGTCCTTGCGCATCAGCCCGTGGTCGACAAGGATACAGGTCAGCTGGTCGCCGACTGCTTCGTGGATCAGAAGTGCGGCGACCGACGAGTCAACCCCGCCCGACAGGGCGCAGATGACCTTGCCCTTGCCGACCTGCTTGCGGATCGCCTCGACCGCGTGTTCGCGGTAGGCGCGCATCGTCCAGTCGCCCTCGATGCCGGCGATGTTGTGAACGAAATTGCGCAGCAGCCTTGCGCCGTCCGGGGTGTGCACGACCTCGGGGTGGAACATGATGCCGTACATCTTGCGCTCGACATTGCCGAAGATGGCGAAGGGCGAGCCTTCGGACTTGCCGAACACTTCGAAGCCCTTGGGCAAGGAGATGACGCGGTCACCGTGGCTCATCCACACCTGGTGGCGCTGGCCGGGCGCCCACAGGCCCTCGAACAGCGGGCTGTCCTTCTCGATCTCGACAAAGGCGCGGCCGAATTCGCGATGATCGGAGCTTTCGGCGACGCCGCCCATCTGCACGCACATCGCCATCTGGCCATAGCAGATGCCAAGCACCGGCACGCCGGCATCGAAGACGATCTGCGGCGCGCGCGGGCTGCCGATGTCCGACGTCGAGGCGGGGCCGCCGGACAGGATCACGGCTTTCGGATTGATGCGCTCGAACGCCGCCTCGGCCGACTGGAACGGCACGATCTCGGAAAACACGCCGGCCTCGCGGATGCGGCGGGCGATGAGCTGCGTAAACTGGCTGCCGAAATCGACAATCAGGACGGTGTCGGGATGATTGGCTGTTTTCATGGCGAGCGTTTAGAGAAAGAAATGAGTCGACGCAATGGGTTGCGGGGCCTTGCTGTCACTTCGATTCCACGACTTCACCTTCAGCGCCAGTGTCTTCATCCTTCGCCGCAGCCTGTCCGGCCGCAAGTGCTCGCAAAGCGCCCATCAGCGCCGTGAACCGCTCCTCGCCAATGCGACTGACATAGCGCCGCTCGATCTCCATCTTGACCCGATCGCCGTCGCGCAAGGCATCCAGCCCCTTGCTGGTGTAACGCACCATCTTGCCGCGGCCATCTTGCGGATCGGGCAGACGCTCGACGATCCCCTCCGCCTCGAGGCCGTCGAGCAGTTGCTGGATCGCCTGCTTGGAGATTGCCGAGCGTTCGATCAACGCCGACTGGCGCATGCCGTTCCTGGTGATGTGACCAAGCAGTCCGGCGCGTGCTTCGGTGAACCAGCCGTGACCGGCGGCGCGCATCGCGGCGGCGAATTCGGTCTGCCAGGCGCGGCTTGCCTGCCAAAGGCGCCAGCCGACGTGATCGGGCAGGGTGTCGATTTTTTCGTCAAGCTCCTTGACCATTTTCTCCAAACTCCATATAGTCAAGATACTTGACGATAAACATCCCGTCGAGGCTCTTTCGAACTCAAGCACGGACAGGGACCATGACAATTCTCGACAGGAACATGCTGGCCGTTATCATGGTTGGCACCACGCATGTCATCGACATGGGCGGCAAGGACGCCTTCATCCACTACGAAAACGAGAACCGGGCGCATATGCTGCTACCGGATGGTACCCTTTTCCATGGGATCTGGATGCTGCTCGACCACGGCTACAA
>NZ_JBFULQ010000656.1:0-2677 GCF_054049815.1 Mesorhizobium sp. P5_C1
GACGAGGAGCGTGCGCGCTCATCCTCCATCACCGCGCGCGACGCACAGTTGGCGCTGACCGACCTTCTGTTCATCCTGCTGGTGCAGAGGCAGCCGGACGCCAACGAGTATGTCCACAACAGCGAAGTGGCGGTCTCGGTGCTGAAGGCCGAGCTGTCCTCGTAAAATGCTTCAAACGCTTTCCAGATAGGTCTCGATCTCGAAGTCGCTGACATTGAGGGCGAACGTATTCAACTCCTGGCGTTTGCAAGCGACAAAGGAGTCGCGCAGGATCGCTGGAAAGATCTCGGCCACATGTGTTCCGCTCTCAAAACTGGCGATCGCCGATGCCCAGTCCGGCGGCAGCTTGGCCGGCACAAGCCCTTGCCCGTCGCTCCCGGTCGGATCGCCAGGCGACATCTGCCTTTCAATGCCGATCAGTGCGGCGCCCAATATGGCGGCAAGCACCAGATAGGGATTGGCATCCGCTCCCGAAACGCGATGCTCGATGCGACGCGCGCCGGTCGGGCCGCCGGGAATGCGGATCGCGACCATGCGGTTCTCGTAGCCCCAGGCCACGGCGGTCGGCGCATAGGATCTCGGACGCAGCCGGCSGTATGAATTGAAGTGCGGGGCGAACACAAGCGTGCTCTCGGCCATCGCCGCGAGCAGGCCGCCGACCGCATGGCGCATAATTTCCGAGCCCTGATCCGTGCCGTCGTCGAAGACATTGCGCCCCTCGGCGTCGGTCAGGCTGAAGTGGACGTGAAAGCCGTTGCCGGCGCGGTCGCCATAGGGCTTGGCCATGAAACAGGCGGCAAAGCCGTGCTTGCGGGCGATGCCCTTCACCGTGCGCTTGAACAATACGGCATCGTCAGCCGCCCGCAGGGCGTCGGCGACGTGGTTCAGATTGATCTCGAACTGGCCGACGCCATTTTCGGCAATAGCCGTGTCGACGGGAATGCCTTGCGTTCGGCAGGCCTCGTAGACGTCGTGGATGAAAGATTCGAAGTCGTCGATCTCATCGATCGACAGCGCCGCATCGGAATCGAGACGGCGCCCGGTGACCGGCGAGACGGGCCCGACGGGCCGCTGCGACTGCGGATCGACGAGGTAGAATTCGAGTTCCGTCGCCGCGACCGGGGTCAATCCCAAGGCCTTGTAGCGATCGAGAATGCGGGCCAGCGCCCGCCGTGGATCGCCAAGATACGGCGCGCCGGTTTCGTCGGCGAGCCAGAGCGGGACAAGCGCCGTCGGATGCGCCGTCCAGGCCACGGGGAGAATGCCGCGTCCTGTCCATTGGCAAAGCCCGTCGGCGTCGCCTGTCGAGAAAACCAGCGTGTTGCCTTCGATGTCTTCGCCCCAGATGTCGAGGCCGATCAGGGAGTAAGGCATGCGCAGCTTGCCTTCGAGCGCCTTGCGCGCCTGCTCGACCGGGATGCGCTTGCCGCGCATGACGCCGTTGAGGTCGCACACAGCCGCCCTCAGGCTCTGGATGTCGTTCCTGCTTTCAAGCCAGTTCAAAACGTCCGCAATTGCATCGCTCAATTTGTAACCTCTGGTTTTTGAAGGTGCCGCAGCCTGATCGGCTACACTGTCCCTGGTAAAAATAGCTCGTGAGTTTTCGAAAACGAAACCTGACCATTGCCAGGCGTTTTTCTTATTTTTTCAAGTCACTAGCCGGGATATCGGGAGGCATTTCAAAACCAATTGCGCGATCTGCGATCGCAACATAGAGGCAAGAGAGCGGAAAGCCAAGGGGGCATTAGAACTGCCGCGGCTCTCCGCCGACATAGCTGCATATGCTGTTGGAGCCTCTCGGTCAAAAGCGACCAGGCCGACAATTATGTGCTAGTCTCGCGCGCTTCTGAATGATGGCGGGTGGTGGTGATGTCAGAAACGGACAAGGTGTTCGCGGGCTCGATTCCGGAAAACTACGACCGCTATATGGTGCCGTTGATTTTCGAGCCGTTCGCCGCGGATCTTGCTCGACGAGCAGCGTCCCTATCGCCAAGTGCCGTATTGGAGATCGCCGCGGGCACCGGGGTTGTCACCCGCGCATTGGCGCCAAAACTGTCCACAAGCGCAAGCTATGTCGTCACCGACCTCAACCAGCCGATGCTCGACTACGCCGCTTCGCAACAAGCTCCCGACAGGCGCATCGAATGGCGCCAGGCGGACGCTTTGGCGCTGCCGTTCGAAGATGCGGCCTTCGACCTCGTTTGTTGTCAGTTCGGCGCGATGTTCTTTCCCGACCGCCCGTCTGGCTACCGCGAAGCAAAGCGGGTCCTGAAGCCCGGAGGTCATTTTCTATTCAACGTATGGGATCGCCTCGAGGAGAATGTATTTGCCAATGATGTGACGAATGCTCTCGCAAGGATGTTTCCGAACGATCCGCCGCGCTTTATGGCACGCACGCCACACGGCTACCACGATACGGCCCTGATCCGTAGCGAGTTGGAGGACGCGGGCTTCTCCCGTGTGATGATCGAGACGAGGGCCGAACAGAGCCGTGCATCCTCGCCGCGCCATGCGGCCGTTGCTTATTGTCAGGGAACTCCTCTTCGCAACGAAATCGAGGCCAGGGGCGTGGGAGAACTGGAAGCTGCAACCGACTGCGCGGCCTCCGCGATTGCGGACAGACATGGCCGCGGCGAGATTGCCGCCAAAATTCAGGCCCACGTGATCATGGCCGTGG
>NZ_JBFULQ010000657.1:0-2658 GCF_054049815.1 Mesorhizobium sp. P5_C1
GTCCAGGAGCCATCGATGACCGCGGTTTTTGGCCAATAGGCGCGCAGGAAGAGCGAGAAGTCGGCACCTTTCGGCGCAGGAAGCCAATTGGCCCGCTGCACAGGGTCCGAGGGCGCATCGGATTGAACGATGATCGCCAAGGACCCGTCGGCGGCAAGCCTGAGATCCGCGTTCTTCGTGCCGACCGAGTATCGCTTGATAACGTTCGGCGCAAAGAAATGGTGTTCGTTGTAGAGCGTCAGCGACCAAAAGCCCCTCACGGGCGGCGTTTGGTCCTTCGGAAAAGTTACAGTATACTTTTTGCTTCCGTTCAGACGTCGGCCGTCCGCATCGAGGTCTTGATAATAATACTTCGTCTCGTTCGGTGCATTGACGAAGATGTTGGATTTCGCGACGGCAGTCCGCGTAAAATAGTCCGTGCCGAATGCTGCGTTGTTGGATGTCGTCGACCAATTGAACGGGAGTTGGACCCCCCAGTTGCGGAATTCGAACAGGGGAGCGACAAGCTCGGTATCGGCCCTGGCCGCCTCATCGTCCATCGCCTTTCGCAGACCCGCGTCGACCTTTGCCGCCTGCAGCACCGCCAGGACCTGGGCGTAGCGAGCCTCTTCGCCGGGAAGCGGAGGAGCATCGGCGAGCGCACCGGGCAATGCGTCGAAGAACGTTGCCGGCGGTACCCATGGCGTTTCCTTATCGCCACCCTCGGCATCGACATGCGGAATGCCTTTCCAGTCGACAGTTTTCATGGTGCCGTCGAATTCGCTGAGCGGGTAGATGTTTATCTGGTTGATGACCGGCTGAATCGCTGCCCGGTCCTCAATGGTGTCGTCCATGAACACACGAGGGATCACGTAGCCGGTCGTCGTGGTGCATCGAAACACCTTCGCGATGCCCTTGGGTACCTCACCCTGCCAGCCCGGGCCGACGAACAAGTAGAAGCCGGGCTGGCTCGCATACATCTTGCCCAGGCTTGCGAAGCTGTCGGTTCGTGAATTGACGATCTGGTAGACCCAGAAGCGATTGCCGAAATCTGGCACCTGTATCACCGCCGGTGAAAGATCCAGCGCCAGCGGCCCGCCGCCATAGACGACATCCTGGTTCGGGCAGGCTACCAACCGCTCGTCGGGCGCTATGTAGTCCGTAATCATCGATAGCCGGTTGAGTGGCGCGGCCGGAGCGCCGCCTGAGATCAGCGGCTGCGGGATCTCTGCATTTATCGCGCGGCGGTTCATGACATTGACCAGGGGCCAAGCCCAGAGAAAGGCGTCCCGCGCGACGGTTCGCGCGTACTGCTCGGTGATTTTCACCCGCGCGTCAGGGCCGGAGGGCATCGCCGCCGCCCAGTTCGGCGAGGGCGGCAAGGGTTGCGGGTTCAACCCGGCAGCATCCGCTTCAGACGATCTGACCGGGGCTTTCGCGAGTGGAGCAGTTTGACGCGTCATCCTTCCCTCCTGGTTCAGCCGGTATTTGTGACGGCGCCGAAGATCGCAGGATTGTTATTTGGCCGCCTTCGGCTCCGGGAATGTCCACTTCCCGTCCAAAATCTCGGCTCGCGGGCGGTAGAGCCGCACGGTGTAATTCCAGCCCTTCATGATCGGCAGGCAATTGGCGATCTTGCCGTCACAACTGCCGAACTGGACAGAGATTGTGCCGTCGTCGCCCTTCTTGGCCGTGAGGTTGTTCAGCGAGTAGGCGTTGTACTGGTTCTTCTCGTAATAGCCTTCGGCATTGTAGAGGCTCACCGACCAGAAGCCGTCGACGGGCACATCCTTGACGTCAAGTTTGTAGACGGTTGTGCCGTCATTGTTGGCCGGGGTGATGTTGAGATAGGTGGCATCCTTGTCCGGATTGCCACCCCATGCTGCCGCACTGCCAACGAGGTGGCGGACAGGGTCGACGTCTCCCTTCTTGCCGAATGCACCCTTGAAGTCTGGCATCGTGGTGGCAAGAACCAGCAGTGCATCGCGCACCTTCTTCTGGCTCGCCTGATCCCACGCCGGGCTTTCGAAGCTGCCGGCATTGGCCTGCTCGGCCTTTATCGCATCCTGCAGGGCATGCACTTTCGTCACGTCGTCGGGATTGGCTGGATCGACCAACGTGCGGATACCGGCAAGCACATAGCGCGTGCCGACCGTCTCCTTGTCGAGCTTATAGCTACCGCCCCCATAGACGACTTGCGGCACATAGTGATCCTCGTTGACGATCATCAGCGACATGAACCGGTCTCCGGCGTCGGGCAATGTGATCGTCACGGGACCGGCGTCGAGGTCGAAAACGGCGGACGAATAAAGCGTATCGCGATTCGCGCGAACAACGGCCTGATGCTCGATCTGCATCGGCTCGCGGCGATGCAGGAACTTGCCTATCCCACCTGCGTCCTTGATCGCACTGCCGAAATAGAGATCGGTTTCGGCGCGAACGAAATTGTCGACGGTGACCGGTACGGCATCCGCTGCTCGGGCTTGCAAGCCCGCTAAGGAACCAAGCGCGGCGAACGAGAGTGCCGTGGCAATTGTGAAAGCCCGTATTTTCATGTGAGTGTCCTCACTTTGTCTTCTCGATATCCGGCAGCATCCATGTCTTGTCGAACAGCGGTTTTTCCGGACCGTAGAGGCGGAAGAGGACTTCGAATTTTCCTTTGGGGCTGGTGGGCACCCA
>NZ_JBFULQ010000658.1:0-2656 GCF_054049815.1 Mesorhizobium sp. P5_C1
CTGCCGTGGAGCCGCGAACCCCAATGGCGTGGTGATCTCGACGGCCACCAGCACCTGCTTGGCGGACTGACCGACAAGGATGCGGACGCCTTCCTGCGGGCCATCCCGATCGACGATGACGCGACACGGCGAGCGATCATTGCCGGGGCACGGGAAACCGCGTCGCCCGAGACACCGATCTATCCGCTGATGCTTGATCTGCAAGTCGAGCACTGGGGCTCGCTGCGTGCTGYCGGCATCGCGCTCGAACCGGAGCGTTTCGCATTGAGGGCTGCGAGCTTCGAGGATAGGCGCATCGAAATCGTCCGGCGCGTGTTGCGCGACTACGGCACACCGCTGGGAGTCACCCTCGAACGACTGTCAGTGGCGCAGCGCTTCGACCGCAAGGCTTTCGAACATGTGGTGAAAACCTTCGGCACGGCGCTTCCGCTCGATCAGTTCGAGCGCCTCGCGGACTTGTCCTTCGTGACGAAGGCGCCCGACGGCTTCCTGTCGATCCACAATCTGGTGGCCGAGACGATCCGCGAAACGCTGGCGCCCGAGATGCGGGCCGCGTCTGTCGAAGAACTGTTCAAGCATTACGCGGCCCGTGCGGCCATAGCGACTGCTCGAGATATCACGAATGAAGCCATCGCCGCGTTGGTCGAGGCCGCCTATCTCCGGCTGGCGCTTGGGATCGAGGGCTATGTTGCCTGGCTCGCAGAGGTCAGCGCGAAGATCTTTCGTTCGGCCTGGTCAAGAAACATCGTCGGGCTTTGGCGCGGGGCGGCGACGCTTGCCGAATTTCGTCTCGGCCCGGACCATCCCGATACGGCAGCGAGCCTCAACAATCTCGCCCACCTGCTAAACCACATCGGTGATCATGCGGCCGCCCGGCCGCTCCACGAGCGGGCGCTGGCGATTTATGAGAAGGCGCTCGGCCCGGACCATCCCRATACGGCAACKAGCCTCRACAATCTCGCCGRMCTGCTASACGACATCGGYGATCWTGCCGCCGCCCGGCCGCTCCACGAGCGGGCGCTGGCGATCAAGGAGAAAACACTCGGCCCGGACCATCCCAATACGGCAACGAGCCTCGACAATCTCGCCAAACTGTTGCGGTCCATAGGTGACCCTGCCACCGCCCGGCCGCTCTGCGAACGGGCGCTGGCGATCCGCGAGAAAACACTCGGCCCGGACCATCCCGATACGGCAACGAGCCTCAACAATCTCGCCTACCTGCTAAAAGACGTCGGTGATCGCGCCGCCGCCCGGCCGCTCTGCGAGCGGGCGTTGGCGATCTATGAGAAAGCGCTCGGCCGGGATCATCCCGATACGGCAACGAGCCTCAACAATCTCGCCAAACTGCTACACGACATCGGCGATCTTGCCGCCTCGCGGCCGCTCTATGAGCGGGCGCTGGAGATCTATGAGAAGGCGCTTGGCCCCGACCACTGGGGCACAAATGCGGTGCGGATGAATTTTGCCAAGCTTCTGCTGGCGGCAAACGAGCAGGATAAGGCACTTTCATGCGCCGAACTTGCGCTTGCAGCACATGAAAAGTCGCTCGGTTCCCATCACCCATGGACCATAACATCCGCGCGCACAACTGCTGGTGCCCTGGAAGCCGTGGGGCAAAACGAAAGAGCCAGAGCCCTGCGATTGCAATACGGCCTTTAACTGCTGCGCAATCAGGCGGGACCACTGCCCCACGGGCCGCACAATGTCCGCGATGTGCTTGCGACCATCCTCAAGCAGACCGGCTCCTACGAGCAGGTGAGCTACGCGATCCAGGACACTCCGCGAGCAGTGCTCGCGGCACAACCGGCCCACCGCGCCGCTAGGTCACCTTTTCGCTCACAGCGGACTGTCAAGGGCGGCTCCGAGTGCCGGGCCTAGTCATCGCCAGAATGGCTTTGCAAGTTCAGACTCGACTTCGTCCTTCGTCAAGCCAATATCGTCGATCATGTGCGGCGCTACCCTGGATAGTCGCGCGAGGTCACTGCGGTAGAAATTCCGTTCCCGCCATCTTGAGACATAGCCAGTTAATTTGATTGCTCGAACCGTTTGGACCCAGTGCTGTAACGTGGACGACAGGAGATTGTTGCTCACCGTCAGGCCTCCGTGCCAATCTCGGTTACAGTGACAGCGTACCGCCGCATCGAGGTGCTTTAGGATCACCGCATCCACATCTGTTACAGCCGCTCATGGTAAGACGTTGGCTCCTTCGCGAACGACGGAGGGGGCGGCGAAAGGCGATCAATCTCACCGATACCGCGGCTTAGGTGCGCGGGGAGCTTCGCGCTATTGCGTTTTTGGACGGCATCTTCGTACCACCGGCAGATGATCCCGAAGACAGCGACCGGCGCGGCGGCAATCGCCTTACCCAGCGAACGGCCGGGAATTTGGAAGTCGATCTGTGCATCGTGGGGTGATGTTCATGTTCTGTCCTTTTGTTCAATGAGACGAGAATGCCGCCCTCGCTGATTTGGATTGGGCGTCAGTGCGTTGGCAGGATGTTCTGGTTGAGGCGGAAGAGATTGTCCGGATCGTACCTGTGCTTGATCTTGGCGAGCCTCGCGTAAGCTTCGGCTCCCAAAGCGTCGCGCACGAGATCCGCTCCTTCTCCATGGCCGGGGAAGTTCAGATAGAGGCGGCCGGTCGAGTAGCGCTGCAT
>NZ_JBFULQ010000659.1:0-2652 GCF_054049815.1 Mesorhizobium sp. P5_C1
GTCATCGTGAATGGCGGCATCAACCAGGAGGCGGGACGGTGCATTGCAGATTTGTCCCTGGTTGCGAAAGATAGCGCGAGCGGCGGTCTGGGCGGCCTCTTCCAGATCCGGTGCGTCGGCCAGCACGATGTTGGCGGTCTTGCCGCCACATTCGAGACTGACCCGCTTGAGATTGCTTTCGCCTGCGTAGCGTAGAATCCGTCCGCCCACCCGGCCCGACCCGGTGAAAGCGATCGCGTCGACGTCGGGATGGAGTGCAAGCGCGCGACCTGCTTTTTCGCCGCGCCCGGTCACGACATTGAAAACGCCGTCCGGTACCCCTGCTTCACTGGCAAGTTCGGCGAGCCGGATGATCGCCAGCGAGGCGTCTTCGGCTGGTTTCAGGACTACGGAATTGCCACTGGCCAGCGCCGGACCCAACTTCCAGGCTGCGATCATCAACGGGAAGTTCCATGGAACGATGACGCCGACGACTCCGAGCGCGATCTTGGCGACGAGCCCGGTCTCGCGATCCGAGATCGGCAGCATCTCATCGCTGAGCTTGTCGAGCGCCTCGGCATACCAGCGGATGGTGCCGGCAGCTTCGCCGGCATCCATATTGATGGCCATCCCGACCGGCATGCCCATGTCTCTGGATTGCAGAACACCCAGTTCGAACTGATGCTGGGCGATCAGATCGGCGAACCCCAGGAGGATTTTCTTGCGTTCGCGCCGACCGAGCCCGACCCAGCGCCGGCCCGCGAAGGCCCGCCGCGCCGACTCAACCGCGACATCGATATCGGCCGCGTCGCCTTCGGGAAAATCGGTAAGTCTCAGCCCGTCGATTGGCGAAATGCTGTCCATGCGCTGGCCGCTAATGGCCTCACAGGACTTTCCGTCCACGAATGACATGGCCGGCGAAAGGGACTTGGCGGCTTCCGCATTGATGCGTTGTTGAAAATCGGGGTTCGTGTTCATCAAGCGGCTTTCTGGACCCGCTCTACGGCGGCAACTGCCTGACCGATCGTCTCGACGATGGTCGTGACCTGCTCGGCGTTGATCGTCAGTGGCGGCGACAGTATAACCTTGCTGGCCATGACCCGAACGATGACGCCCTTGGTGAGGCAGGTCTCGGCAAAAACCCTCATCTCTGGATCAGCAGGCCCGAAAGACTTCTTGGTATCCTTGTCGCGCACCAGTTCCACGCCCACCATCAACCCGCGGCCGCGCACATCACCGATGATCGTCGACTGCTCTGCAACGGCGTTGAGCCCGTCCATGAGCTCAACTCCCCGCGCGGCTGCGTTTTCAGAAAGCTTTTCACGCACCACGATGTCCAGCACCGCGGTCGCCGTCGCACAGGCCAGCGCGTGGCCAGAATAGGTATAGCCATGCATGATCGGTGCGGGATTGGCCGGGTTGTCCCACGCCGCCGCGACTTTGGCGCTGACCATTGTTGCGCCCAGGGGAATGTAGCCTGCCGTGATGCCCTTGGCGAAACACATGATGTCGGGCTTTACGCCCCAGAGCCGACATCCGAACATCTCGCCGGTGCGACCGAAGCCGGTGACGATCTCGTCGGCGATCAAAAGCACACCATGACGATCGCAGATCTCGCGCAGCAATGGCCAGTAGTTCTCTGGGGGGACAATTACGCCCCCAGCACCTTGGATCGGTTCGGCGATCACGGCCGCCACGGTATGGGCGCCCTGATAGACGATTTCACGCTCCAGCTGCTCTGCACAGATCCGTCCCAGTTCCTGCGGGTCGGTCGTCCACTGGTTGCGGTACAGGAATGGACTGTCGACCTGAAAGAAACCTGGCATCAGCGGCTCGAAAGCCTGCCGGAACGGCGGATTGCCGCCGGCCGACAATCCGCCGAAATGGACGCCGTGATAGCCGTATTTCAACGAGAAGAACTTGGTGCGTTCCGGCTGCCCGGTCAGCTTGTGATATTGGCGCGCGAGCTTGAGCGCGGTCTCGACTGCGTCCGAGCCGCCGGATGAAAATAACACCTTGGCCATCTGCTCGGCCGCAAGCATTTCACTCAGACGCGTCGACAGTTCGATCTGCGGCGGGTTCGAGGTCTTGCCGAAGGTTGTGTAGTAGGCGATGCGGTCGAGTTGCTCGACGATTGCGTGTTTCACTTCCTCACGCCCATGGCCGATGTTGACGTTCCAGAGACCGCCGACCGCATCGAGATAGGACCGTCCGTCGATGTCCTCGACGAACACGCCCTTGCCCTTGCTGATGATCAACGGCGCCGACCTGGCCGTCTCCTGAGGCGAAATCATCGGATGCAGGATGTGCCGCGCGTTGTTGGCCTTGATGAAGGCAGCATAGTTTTTGAATTCCGGGCTCATCGCATCATGTCTCGTTTCAAATAAATCAACACTGGTGTCGATATCGATACGCTATGGTCAAAAGCAGTTCATGTCAACAAAGCTGGCGGGGGATCGAACCCACTTTGTCGGGCGAGTTGCCACGGGCTCGGCTTAGGGGCTGCGCTGCTATCTGGCGAAATCCCAAACCGTCATGCGAACGGCGTTCATGCCGGCTGAACGCCTGAAGTTTTCCCTAAACAATTGCATGATTTACATTCTGCGCGCGTGACGTCATTGATAATAAGTCAACGCCGTATCAACAGGAGTTCACACCATCACCGGCGTAGTG
>NZ_JBFULQ010000660.1:0-2651 GCF_054049815.1 Mesorhizobium sp. P5_C1
ACCTCAAATCGTCGGTGCATCAGAGCAAACCTGCTAGCTCAGGAACCGCGGTCGGCGTGTGGCGTCCGGACCAGTAAGCTGAACAGTGCTTCTCTCACRCCGATTTCAAGACATGGGCTTCGTCGAAGTCCGCGAGCTTCGGATAAGCGATAGTGGGGGCATGCGCGAGGCTGAGGACGCGTTCACGGTAACGATCGAGGCAGGCACGGCGTTCGCCGTCGCTGACGCGCGCTGGTGTGTGCACAAGGCACGGCTCGATCACCGTGAAGCCGACAAAGTAGAGCATGCCGTGGTTGATCGGGAACAGGATTGCGTCGATCGGGCCGTTCAGTCCTCGGCTCGAATAGATCGGCGGCGGTCCGCCGATTGTGACGGAACACATCGCGCGCTTTCCCGCGAAGACGCCGCGATCATACCATTTGCCGCCACCATAGATCTTGCCACCCGACGCGAACACTCGGTCAACCCAGCCCTTGAGGATCGCCGGCAGCCCGAACCACCAGAGCGGAAACTGCAGGATCAAGACGTCGCACCAGAAAAGCTTGTCCATCTCCGCCTGGATGTCTGGAGCAAATCCGTCGTGGGCGGCCGCATTCGCCTCCTCAGCCTGYTGGCGGTAGTAGGTCGCGTCGCGCACGGTCGTGAAGTTGCGGCGATCTGATACTGGATTGAAGCCCATGGCGTAGAGATCGGAAACAACGACCTCGTGTCCCGCCGCAGACAACGCCCCCTGCGCCGCGCTGGTCAGGGCGCCATTGAAGCTGTTGGGCTCGGGGTGGGCGTGAACGATGAAGATGCGCACCGTGCTGTTCCCACTCGATCGAAATGTTCATTTTCTCGATGCCGAAAAGGTCCGCTCGGCGATATGGTCAAGCGAGAAGACGCCAGCCCCGCGCGTCAGCACAAGCAGCAGCAGCGACGCCCACAGCAGGTGCTCTGCCCAGTTTTCCGGATAAACGAAGATCTGGATGACAGACACGACGCCGAGCAGCATCAGCGCCGTAAGGCGCGAAAACAGCCCCAGGAAAATCAACACCGAGCCCGTGAGTTCTGCGGCCGTCGCGAGCGGCGCCGCGATCGACGGATCGATGAACGGCAGATTGTATTCATTGGCAAACAGTTGCAGCGTGACCGGCCAGGATGCCAGTTTCGACTGCGCGGATTGCCAGAAGACATGTCCGACCGCGACACGGGCCGCAAGCTGGATCAGCGAAAATGGAATGCGTTCGGGCAGCTTGATGATGCGCCGGCAGAGGCCGACCAAGCCGCTCGGGCTGGTCGAGGGATGATCTGAAATTGCGGTCATGACTGTCTCCATCAGTTTGAGAGGGAATGCACGGTGATGCGCACGTTTGTGACAAGCCCGTCAGCGAACAGACGCACGAGCGCGGACACGAGTTGGAAGTTCGGTTCGAGCGCAAGCGCGCGGCTTGCACCATGTTCGAGGCCGAGGCCGTGCTTGAGAGAATGCCGGAAGGCGAAGTCTGCTCGGTCGAGGAGAATTAGGCGGACGCTGTTCCCGGTCCGCCACAACGCCACGCGTTCGGGACGTCTCGCCCAGGTGCAATGCCGATCGACTGTTGTGCCCTGCTGGTGCGCCGTCCACACCGACAGAATCGACCAGTGTGAAACGATCAGCCTGAGCGATGGCTGCAGCAGGATATCGGGTGAAGGTCCCAGGTCGATTTTGTCATAGTCCGCAAGGCTGCGGGCTGGCAGCGAAGCCGTATCGAGTGCCTCGGCGATGGCCCATTCGAGCCGCGCCGTTTCGGCGACGATCGGCATGTCGGACAGCGTGTCGATCGTCTTCAGGAAGCGCGGGAAGCCGACGCCGTAGCGCGACAGCCGCGTATCCTCCGGCGGATGGCGTCGGATGAATTCGCTCGCCACGAAACGGAAGAAGCGTTCGTCGACCAGGCGCACGGTGACGGGAAAGACCGCCATCAACACCGCAGTGAGCGAACTGCGCGTGTTGTTCTGGTAGATGCGCAGGCGGGCCAATGGATCGGCCTTGCCGGCGGTCAGCATTTTCGCGGAGACCATTGGTTCGATGGCAAGCACCGAGCGTGCCATGGTGGTCTGCAGGTTTTCAAGCGGCAACATCGTATCCTCCTTCCATTGGCGTCAACGCTACCGGTATGGTTGCTCCGGCTTTTGCGGCAGCGAATGCTGCCAGCACTGGCATGCTGGTCCCCCCGGTTTCGAAGCGCGTGAGGGACATCGGTCGGGGTTTGGCTGTTTCAGCGTGTCTCGCAGCCTGCTTGCGGTTGAACATGATCGAAGCGGTGAGCATGTCGGCCCACATGGCTTCGCCAAGCAACACGTCGAGAACCGGGACATCGGTATCCCATTCGATCAGGGTGGGGCGGGGTCCGAGCCAGCTAATGGCGTGCTGATAGAGAGACCAGACGACCGGCGGGACCCGCGAGCCGTGATCGTCGATGAGCACTGTGTCGGCTCCGACCTGATTGGTCGCATGGCCGGCAAGATGGATTTCGCCGATCGCTTCAGCCGGCAGCGCATCGATGAAGGCTTTGGCGTCATATTGCAAATTGTGTGCCGAGACCTGGACGTTGTTGATGTCCAGCAGCAGACCGCAACCGGTCCGCGCCACGAGTTCGRCCAGGAATTCAGCCTCGTTCATCGAAGAG
>NZ_JBFULQ010000661.1:0-2649 GCF_054049815.1 Mesorhizobium sp. P5_C1
GCGTCGATCTGCCGGAAGAAGATTTCGCCAAAAAGATGGAAGCGTTCTTGCTGGAAGGTATCGAGCTTGCGCCCGGTGAAAAGGCGGTTCTGCCCATACGGCTTCCGCCCGAGTTCATTATCGTCTTCGAGCCAGTCACCCATTCGGCGCAGTTCATCGACGCGAAGGGCGAACCAACAAAGGAGCGCCGAAGCCTCTCCTTGGTCTTCGACCGCGACCATGTCCAGAGCCAGACGCTGGAGATGCAACCCGGCCCGATGCGCATTTCGCTGGAAAACAGGACCGACACCCGCGTGCTGCCGACGGTGTTCATTGCCGGACCGGCATTGCATGATTTGCTGAGCAAACGCCGGCCCTTCCTGACGGCCAAGCGCCTGCTCACCAACCAGACGTTCCGCAATCTCTATCGCGCGGACACGCTCGACATCGACCAGCGCCTGAAGATCACCAGCCTGACCTTCCTGTTCACCGACCTGCGCGGATCGACCGCGCTCTACGAGCGGGTGGGCGACCTTTCAGCCTTCGATCTCGTGCGCGAGCATTTCCAGGTTCTGCACGAGATCGTCGCGGCGGAGGCAGGCGCGGTGGTGAAGACGATCGGTGATGCGGTGATGGCGACCTTCGCGACGCCCGATCGTGCGATTGCCGCGGCCCTCAGGATGCGCGATGCCATGCGTGCGCTCAACGACAAGAGCGGGCGCGAAGATCTGCTGCTCAAGATCGGGGTCCATGCGGGCCCCTGCATCGCCGTGTCCATGAACGAGCGCCAGGACTATTTCGGCCAGACGGTCAACATTGCTTCGCGGGTCCAGAACCTTGCCACCGCACAGGCGATCTTCGCCACTCGTGCGGTGGTCGACGACAATCTGACAGCCGATCTGTTGCACAGGAAAGCGCTGACGCCCGTGCCCCACGAGGTCTCGCTGCGCGGCATTGAGCGCGAGATAGCAGTCTATACGATCCCCTGAATACTTGCAGCAATTCCAGGAAAAGTGTGAAACGGTTTTCCCGGGAGAGGCGCGTGGCGCTTTCCCTGGAGAATTGCGTTAAAACAAAGAGATAGAGCGGGTTCGGCGTTTCCGTGAAACGGTGAACCGCTGCACTGCATGTCGCCCAAAAGTGGCCCCGGTTTTGGGGCAACGACATGCATACAAACAAAGACTTAAAGCGCGTCGTCTGAATCCGTTCAACGCGACGCGCTTTGGGTCGTCTCGGCCCCTCACACACGCCTATAGACAAATAGACGATCGGTGGGCACCGAAGGCGGCGGCGGAAGGCGTTGCAACTGCGGGTGATGGAGCGGTATGCCGCTGACCGCGAAGCCACCGACGCGAAGCAGGCGCGCGATCAGATCGGGAAGCCAGCTAAGGGTCACCACATCGCGATCTTCATGGCCGGTTCCGAGGTCGGCATTGACAAGAGCGGCGTCGATGCCAATGAACCTGGGCGCCGTCTCGCTTATCTCGCCGAGCACGAGGTTTTCAGCGTCGGGAATTGAGCTGTCGTGTGCGGCAAGTGCGCGGTCGAACGCCACGATCCGGCGTCCGGGCAGGCGCTCGCGCAGGTGGTGGAACGTCCGGCCATTGCCGAGGCCGAGTTCGAGCACGGGGCCCTCGATCTTCGCCACCTCGACACAGACTTGATCGAGAATGTCGCGCTGTGCGGTCATCCTGCGGATGAAACTCTCGAGGCGACTCATATGAAATTGTACGTCCTGAACCAGCCCAAGAAATCGGCGACGCCCGCGATCAGGGCGGTTTGCGGCTGAAACCCGAGGGCACCTGCCAAACCCCGATCGAATTTCGCCGCGTATAGAGGCGAACGGCAAACATTGCAACAACCGGACAGGCCGCCGGCAAGGGTCATACCGGGGTGGAGCAGGCGGCACGGCGCACGGCGGAATGGCGATCTCACTTGTAGGGGTCCGCTGCGTCCCGCAAGCCATCGCCGAGGAAGTTGAACGCCATGATGACGAGAACGACGGGGAGCATCGGCAAAAGCAGCCATGGATAGAACGCGATCACGTTGACGCTGCGCGCCTCGGTGAGCAGGATGCCCCAGCTGGTTATCGGCGCCCTCAGGCCAAGCCCAAGGAAGCTCAGTGCCGTCTCGCCCAGGATCATGCTGGGTATGGAGAGCGTCGCCGTCGCGATCAGATGCGACATGAAGCCGGGAATGAGGTGCCGCCCGATGATGCGGCTGCTGTTGGCGCCCATCAATTGCGCGGCCAGAACGTAATCCTCCTCGCGCAAGGCCAGAAGTTTTGAACGCACTGCTCGCGCCAGTCCGGTCCAGTCGAGCAGCCCGAGGATGACGGTGATGCCGAAATAGATCACCGCCGGACTCCAAGTTATCGGCATGATCGCCGCCAGAGCCAGCCATAGCGGAATGCTGGGGATCGATTGCAGAACTTCGATGATGCGTTGAACGATCAGGTCGAAGATACCGCCGTGATAGCCGGCCAGTCCGCCGATGACGATGCCGAGCAGGAAGCTGAAACTGATGCCGACGAGGCCGATCGTCAGCGAAATGCGTGCGCCATAGATGATGCGCGAGAGCACATCGCGCCCCAGCCTGTCGGTGCCGGCCAGGAAGAGCTGGCCGTTTTCGGCAGGGCAGACCAAATGCCTGTCACCTTCGATCAGGCCC
>NZ_JBFULQ010000662.1:0-2637 GCF_054049815.1 Mesorhizobium sp. P5_C1
AGGCATGGGGAACCTCTTCCCGACGTGGAGCAGCGCCGCCAATGTCCTAGGTGCAGGATAGTATGGCCAGGGCCCTCGGTCGAGCGCAAAAGCGGACTCGCGCCAAGCGCCCCTTCATCCCGGTTCTCCGGACGCGCGAGTTTGACTGCTTCGCGCCCTCATTTTCCGGGACGGCATGACCCAGAGATCGTCCACTCCAGGCCCGGCAAATGAAAAGCCGGGCAAGCCCGCCTTTTCTGGTCGCTTGTACCGGCGTCGGGCACAAAAATGAAAAGCCGGGCAAGCCCGGCTTTTCTGGTCTCTGAAAAGAAAAAAGTCGCTTAGTTGACCGCATCCTTGAGGCCCTTGCCGGCCGAGAACTTCGGCACGGTGCGCGCCGGGATCTGGACTTCGGCGCCTGTCTGCGGGTTGCGGCCCGTCGAAGCCGCACGCTTTGACACGGTGAAATTGCCAAAGCCGACAAGCCGGACATCGCCGCCCTTCTTCAGTTCGCCGGAGATCACGGAAAACACCGCGTCGACCGCCGACTGTGCGTCACCCTTCGAAATGCTCGCGGCGTCGGCGACAGCGGACACCAGTTCGTTCTTGTTCATAAAAATTCCCTTCCATGAGAACACCGGAACCTACGACTCATCCGGCAGGAAACGGACTTTAGAAAGAAGCGTTCCCGCAACCAAGTCGAAAAGCCCAAGAAAAAGCGGAAAAAGCCCGGGATTCCGGGGTTTTTCACATGAAAAAGCCGGGCGCGAAGCCCGGCTCTCTGTTTGTGCACCGCAACCTTAGCGAAAACTTACGCATGGCCCCGAAAAACCGCAGGCGGTTTTCGGAAAGGACCATGCGCAAGTCTCGAGTGTTAGAGCGTCCCTGGCGCGTCCAGGTGGACGCGCCGCTTTGCTCTAATGCGCAAGCGTCTTGCCGGCATCGTCCGCAGTGTCGGTCGTCGCCGGCGGATTGACAGGTTCGACCCACTCGATCGGCTCCGGCATACGCACCAGCGCGTGGCGCAACACCTCACCGACCCGCGAGACCGGAATGATTTCCATGCCGTTCTTCACGTTGTCCGGAATCTCCGCCAGGTCCTTGGCGTTGTCTTCCGGGATCAGCACCTTCTTGATGCCGCCGCGCAATGCGGCAAGCAGCTTCTCCTTGAGGCCGCCGATCGGCAGCACCCTGCCGCGCAGCGTGATCTCGCCGGTCATCGCCACATCGGCCTTGATCGGAATGCCGGTCAGCACCGAGATGATCGCGGTCGCCATCGCCACGCCGGCCGACGGTCCATCCTTGGGCGTCGCACCTTCCGGCACGTGCACGTGGATGTCGCGCTTGTCGAACAGCGGCGGCTCGATGCCGAAATCGATGGCGCGCGAGCGGACGTAGGAGGCCGCCGCCGAAATCGATTCCTTCATCACGTCGCGCAGGTTGCCGGTCACCGTCATGCGGCCCTTGCCGGGCATCATGACGCCTTCGACCGTCAGCAGCTCGCCGCCGACTTCCGTCCAGGCAAGCCCGGTAACGACACCGACCTGATCGTCAGCCTCGACCTGACCGAAGCGGAAGCGCGGAACACCGAGGTAGTCGGCGAGGTTCGCCGCCGTGATRTTGACCGTCTTCTTCTTCGTCTTCAGGATCTCGGTCACCGCCTTGCGCCCGAGCTTCATCAGCTCGCGCTCCAGACTTCTGACGCCCGCTTCACGGGTGTAGGTCTGGATGATGGCGCGGATCGCGTCCTCGCCAACGGAGAACTCCTTCGGCTGCAAGGCATGGTCGCGCACCACCTTCGGCATTAGGTGCCGCTTGGCGATCTCGATCTTCTCGTCCTCGGTGTAGCCGGCGATACGGATGATCTCCATGCGGTCCATCAAGGGCGCAGGGATGTTCAGCGTGTTCGCCGTCGTCACGAACATCACGCTCGACAGGTCGTACTCGACCTCGAGGTAATGGTCCATGAACGTCGAGTTCTGTTCCGGATCGAGCACCTCGAGCAGCGCCGACGACGGGTCGCCACGGAAGTCCTGGCCCATCTTGTCGATCTCGTCGAGCAGGAAGAGCGGGTTGGACTTCTTCGCCTTCTTCATCGACTGGATGACCTTGCCGGGCATCGAGCCGATATAGGTGCGCCGATGGCCACGGATCTCGGCTTCGTCACGCACGCCGCCGAGCGCCATGCGGATGAATTCGCGACCGGTCGCCTTGGCGATCGACTTGCCGAGCGAGGTCTTGCCAACGCCGGGAGGGCCGACGAGGCACAGGATCGGCCCCTTCAGCTTCTTCTGGCGGCTTTGCACGGCAAGGTACTCGACGATACGGTCCTTGACCTTGTCGAGGCCGAAATGATCGGTGTCGAGCACGTTCTGCGCGAAAGCCAGGTCCTGCTTGACCTTGGAGTTCTTGCCCCACGGGATCGACAGGATCCAGTCGAGATAGTTGCGCACGACGGTCGATTCCGCCGACATCGGCGACATCGTCCGGAGCTTCTTCAACTCGGCTTCCGCCTTTTCGCGGGCCTCCTTGGAGAGCTTGGTCTTCTTGATGCGCGCCTCGATCTCGGCAGCCTCGTCGCGGCCGTCCTCGCCTTCGCCGAGCTCCTTCTGGATCGCCTTCATCTGCTCGTTGAGGTAGTATTCGCGCTGTGTCTTC
>NZ_JBFULQ010000663.1:0-2631 GCF_054049815.1 Mesorhizobium sp. P5_C1
GTTTTTGATTGTTGGGGCGCTCGGAGTCTTGGGAGCACCCGGCGAACTAACGATTAAACGCTTTTGGGACCATCATTCATCCCAGGGCATCGCAAACTCGTGGATGTCGCTTCCGCCCCCGCAAGCGGCGCGGGCTTTTGAACCAGGGGCAGTTTATACCCGTTTGAACTCGGCAAGCCCCAGGCGTATTCGCTGGCCCTCCGCATAGGCGAGAGCGAAAGATTCCAGCTCGAAAGTCAGCGTCGTTTCTCGGTCAACCTCGATGACGCGGACGTGCCATTCGCCGCAGGCTTCGACCACCTCAATGCAGGGGTGAACCTCATCGCAGCCTCCCTTAGAAAGCAATGGGGAACGTCCTGAATTTTACGACCGGCGAACGAGCCCTTTCAATTCGAAACTCTGTACGCTTTTTTTACCTACGGAGGGTCAGCCCGTTAGAGCGCGACCAAAGGCGACGCCAAGGCCGATAGCRACRCCCATGASSAGCTTGCCGGCAAAGTCTAGGGCGAAGGCGCGGACAGGCTTCCAGGCGTGGGCATATGGAACCTCAGCGCCTATCACCGTGGCATGATGGGCGGCTCGACGCCCAACATTGACCGGCTTGCCAAGGAGGGTGCGCTGTTCACCGACTACTACTCGCAGAATTCCTGCACCGCCGGGCGGGCTGCGTTCATTACCGGCCAGAGCCCCTTCCGGGTCGGACTGTTGAAAGTCGGCCTTCCGGGAGCAAAGCAGGGTTTGCAGGACAAGGACCCAACCATCGCCGAACTGCTCAAGCCGCTCGGCTATGCCACCGCTCAGGTTGGCAAGAACCATCTCGGCGACCGTAACGAGTTCCTGCCGACCCGGCACGGCTTCGATGAGTTCTTCGGCAACCTCTACCATCTGAATTCGGAAGAGGAACCCGAAGACCCGGATTATCCGAAGAGCCCCGAGTTCCACGCGAAGTTCGGTCCGCGCGGAGTCCTCGACGTGAAAGCCACCGATGTAGACGACCCGACGGAAGATCCGCGCTTCGGTCGCGTCGGGAAACAAGTCATCAAGGACACCGGCCCTCTGACGCGCAAGCGAATGGAAACCGCCGAAGAAGAATTGCTCGCCCGGTCGCTGGACGTCATGGACCGAGCGGTAGCCGCCAAGAAGCCGTTCTTCCTTTGGCACAACACGACGCGCATGCATGTTTGGACCCGCCTGTCGCCCAAGTGGCAGGACAAGACCGGCTACGGCCTCTATGCCGACGGCATAGCCGAGCTTGACGACGTGGTCGGCCGGCTGCTGAAGAAGCTGGACGATCTCGGGATCGCGGACAACACGATCGTCGTC
Source organism: Mesorhizobium sp. P5_C1 (assembly GCF_054049815.1). NCBI lineage: Bacteria > Pseudomonadati > Pseudomonadota > Alphaproteobacteria > Hyphomicrobiales > Phyllobacteriaceae > Mesorhizobium > Mesorhizobium sp. P5_C1. Next base: position 1,324 of record NZ_JBFULQ010000663.1, read on the forward strand.
TTCTCTACCGACAACGGCGCAGAGAGTTTCTCGTGGCCCGACGGCGGAACGCAACCATTCCGCGGCGAGAAGGGCACCACCTGGGAGGGGGGCTTCCGTGCGCCGTGCGTGGCCCGTTGGCCAGGCGTCATTCAACCCGGCACGATCGTCAACACGACGATGTCGCACGAAGATTGGCTGCCAACCTTGCTCGCCGGGGCCGGCGCGCCGGATATCAAGGAGAAACTGCTCAAGGGCGAGAAAGTCGGAGACAAGACTTTCAAGACCCATCTCGACGGTTACAACTTCATGCCCTTCTTCAAGGGCGAAACCAAAGACGTGCCGCGCAAAGAATTCTTCTATTTCGACGATCAGGCCAACATCAATGCGATGCGCTATGGCGATTGGAAGATCTCGTTCGCCTGGATCGAGGGCAATCTGTTCACCGGCAAGCGCGTTACGCAGAATGTGCCGTACGTGGTCAACCTTAGAGAGGACCCGTTCGAGAAGTACCAAGACGAAGCGGGAGCCTATGAACGGTGGTGGAGCGATAAACTGTGGACGATGGTTCCCGCTCAGTCGATCGTTGCGGAGTTCCTCGCAACCTTCAAGGACTATCCGCCAAGCCAGAAGTCCGGATCGTTTGGCGTAAGCCAATTCCTGGAGGCCCTCCAGAACGGAGCCAGCGGCGCCGGGAATTAGGTCCCTGGTAGCCACTGCCTTCGCACGACTTAGTTGCGACAGGGTACCCCGCTTGTGGGGCTCCCTGTCGACCTCGAGAGGAGGCTTGAATGAGGCTCACCCACGCGATCTTCGTGCTGATGGCCCTGACGGGTTTGGGAATAGCCACGTTGGCGGCTTCGCCGGCAATGGCTCAAACGGACCAGCTTCCGTCGTGGAACGATGGCGCTGCGAAGCAGGCGATCCTCGACTTCGTAGCGAAGTTAACCAAGGAGGGCGGCCCGCAGTACGTCCCGCCAGCCGAGCGCATCGCCACCTTCGACAACGACGGCACGCTCTGGTCCGAGCAGCCTTTGTACTTCCAGTTCCTCTTCGCCATCGACCGCGTGAAGGCCGTGGCGCCGCAGCATCCGGAGTGGCAGACCGAGGAGCCATTCGCTTCGCTGCTCAAGGGCGACATCAAGGGCGCGCTGGCCGGCGGGGAGCACGCCCTGATGGCGATTGTGGGCAGCAGCGTCGCCGGGCTTACGACCGATGAATACGCTAAGATTGTAGGAGACTGGCTCTCCATCGCCAGGCATCCTAAGACCGGCAAAGCCTTCCCCGAAATGACCTACCAGCCGATGGTCGAACTCCTCGCCTATCTCC
>NZ_JBFULQ010000664.1:0-2628 GCF_054049815.1 Mesorhizobium sp. P5_C1
CGGTTGTAGAGGTTGCTCACATCGTCGAGATTGTAGACCAGCATCATCACCCGCGACCCCTCGCCGCCGAAATCCCAGCCGAGCGACGGGCCCTGCCAGAACACTTTGTGATCGCCGGCATTCTTGGTGTAGAGCGTGCCTTCGCCATAGGTCAGGCCGCCGATCAGCGCGCCCGAGCCCTCTTCGCCCAGCAGATAGCCGTTGGGCAGTCCGTAGGAAGCAAAAATCTTCTCGATAACCGTGGCCAGCCCGCCCGATGTCGCGCCGAAGAACTTGTGCCCGGAATCGACAATCTCCTGAGCGGTGTATTCCTGGGCCCGCAGGGCCGAAGTCGAGAAGACGAGAACGCCCATGAGCGCTATCGCCATTGAGATGACACGGAGAAAGCTCCGGTCTTGGACGACACGGACAAAAGTCCGGTCCGGGATGACACGGAAAAAAGTCCGGTCGCAGAATCGGGAAAACATGCTTCCAATCTCCGTCAGGGAGCACTTTCGCCGACGCCTCACACCCGTACGGCTCTTTTAGCCGGCCGTTAAGGGTAACTGTTACGGGCAAACTATGCCGTAATCCTTTTTCAACCATTAAGCTCCCACATGAACATGGCGGTTCARAGGCTGTTTGGGACGCTCAGGTGGGTCGGCAGCCTGTGTGAACACGCCATTTGCCACCACAATTTCGGATTTGTTGCCGCACGCACGGGCGCTGTGTATTCAGGATGCCCGAGGAGAGTGCGTGATTCGTGTGGGCAGGCGACGAATCGATCGCTCGGCCATGAGTTATGAAATTTTGCAGGGATTTTCGCCGATGGCCGATCTGTTTGCCCTTTCCGCACCCGATCTGGCGGCACTTTTGTGCAGCCGGGTGTGCCACGACATCATCTCGCCGGTCGGCGCGATCAACAACGGGCTCGAACTGCTCGACGAAGGCGGCGCCGACGAGGACGCCATGAAACTGATCCGCCAGAGCGCCCGCAACGCTTCGGCCCGCCTGCAGTTCGCCCGCATCGCTTTCGGCGCCGCCGGGTCGGCCGGCATGCTGATCGATACCGGCGATGCCGAAGCCGTCGCCATCGCCTTCCTCAAGAACGAGAAGCCGGAACTGAGCTGGAACGGGACCCGCGCGCTGCTGCCCAAGAACAAGGTCAAGCTGCTGCTCAACCTGCTCCTCGTCGCCAACGCGGCCATTCCGCGCGGCGGCAAGCTTTCCGTGACGCTGGAAAACCTCGAAACCGAGCCGCGTTTCGCGCTTGCGGCGAGCGGCCCGATGCTGCGCGTGCCGCCGAAATTCCTCGAGCTGCATTCCGGCCACAAGCCGGAGGAACCGATCGACGCGCATTCCGTGCAGCCCTATTACACGCTGCTCCTGGCGCGCGAAGCCAACATGACGATCTCGATCCACGCGACGCCGGAAGAAATCGTGCTTTCAGCCGCCTGAATCCACGGCATTTCCCTAGAGAAGCGAAGTATTCCGATCCGCAATACCTGCGGTGGCGCTTCGATCGCAGTGAGATGAGCTTCACCTGGCTGGTCGTGCCGAAGCATTGCGAAGAACAGCCCGCAAACGGCATCTTTGCAAAAATTTTACCTAAACGCTTTTCGGCTTCTTTACCAGATCGGCCTATGGTGCCTTTCAGATGCCCGACGCCACCGGATTGCCAACAGGCAAGAGGACCCGGAAATGAAACGCTGCATGTTCGTCGACGATTCAAGTGTCATCAGGAAGGTTGCAAAACGCATCCTGGGCGGCTCCGACATGGTTGTCATCGAGGCTGCCAGCGGACTTGACGCACTGGAGATGTGCGCGGCCGACATGCCCGACATCATCGTCGTCGACGGCGCCTTGCCGGACGTGGCGGCGGTCGATCTCATCCGCCGCGTGCGCGCCATGGAGAGCCCGATAAGGCCGCAGATCCTGATTTCGCTAGTCGAGCTCGATATTGCTTCGATCATGCGGGCCAAGCGCGCCGGCGCCCAGGGCTATCTCCTGAAGCCGTTCAATCGGCCGCAACTGCTCGAGCGTTTTCGCACCCTGAAGATCGCCGCCTGATACGGGCGGCATGGCGCAATCTTCCAGGAAAAATGTGAGACGGTTTTCCGTCCAAAATTGCGTCAAAACAAATAGTTATCAGCCGATCACAAAAAAACCAGGCCGGAGCCGGGTTTTTTTGTCGAAGAAAAGTTCGGACGCTGCTCGCTGCTCAGGCGCTGACGCGGATGTCTTCCGGTTCGCGCAGCACATAGCCGCGACCCCAGACCGTCTCAATGTAGTTCTGACCGCCGGATGCCGCGTCGAGCTTCTTGCGCAGCTTGCAGATGAAGACGTCGATGATTTTCAGCTCGGGCTCGTCCATGCCCCCATAGAGGTGATTGAGGAACATTTCCTTGGTCAGTGTGGTGCCCTTGCGCAGCGAGAGCAGCTCCAGCATCTGATATTCCTTGCCGGTGAGGTGCACGCGCTGGCCGCCGACTTCAACGGTCTTGGCGTCGAGGTTGACCACCAGGTCGCCGGTAGTGATGACCGACTGGGCATGGCCCTTGGAGCGCCGCACAATGGCATGAATACGGGCGACCAGCTCATCTTTGTGGAACGGCTTGGTCATGTAGTCGTCGGCGCCGAAGCCGAGGC
>NZ_JBFULQ010000665.1:0-2623 GCF_054049815.1 Mesorhizobium sp. P5_C1
GCTCCGCTCCGAGGAGGTCTAGGCCGTGCTATTCAGGGTATATTACTTCGCCTACCAGCGCGGCTATGAATGCCAAGAGAAGATATGCGTGGCGAGTTCATCGTCACGGCCGACACGATGGTGGCGATGGCGAACGCGACAGGAGCACGGGAAGCCTCGCGTCGGCTACTTGGGGAATAGCGCTCGCCGATGAATTGATCAAAATCTCTGCCGAGAACATTGGCCCGCTGCCTCTGGTGGCGGTCTATTTCTTTTGGCCGATAATATCCCCCAGAACGTCAGGGGAGTAATTTCGCACCTGTCGCTGCTTGTGGACGCGAGGCATATCTACAGGCAAGAGGCAGAGCTGGTTTGGTTGCGGTGGCATGCGGCCACAGGTGGGCGCCAGGACGCGCGGTGTGGTTCGGGGGTCTAGGACAGCGGCCGGCGGGAAACGCAACTGGCGAGGCTGTSCAGGGTTTCAGCCTGCGAAGTCCAGGAGTCTGGTGGCGGGCTCACGACGAAGTTCGGTATGGGTGCGRTCGATGCCTTCCACGGTGATCGCRAACGTCCCGTTYTCKATCCTTCCTATCCAGCCTTTGGCTTTYAGATACCAAAGATGAAAYTCCAGATGTTCACGCGGGCAGTCKGCCAKGCGTTCGAGTTCTGTATCGCCAAYRCCRGSATTGTTSACGTCTTGTCGGCGYTTGACATAGAGGAGCGAGAGCACTTTGGCCTGAATGACGGCATCCCGTTCTATGCCTTTGGTGTTGYTGGCTTCCTCGCTCAACCCGYGGCGAATSTTCAAATGCTCTTTATACTCGATGTCGTACTGCGCGCGCTTGAYCGGATCYTTGAGCGTATTGTGGGCATCTATGATTTCACTAAAGCGGGATTCGTCCCCGGTATCCCGGTTGTCGGGATGGTAGCGCATGGCAAAATAACGAAATATCCGTTCTATCGTTTCCGAGTTGGCGTTCGGACTGATTTCCAGAAGTTCATAGTAATCAACGAACAAAGTGATCCTCCCTCGACATCGAGGCAGAGTGTTACGACGCCTCTTCGTCGCCGGCGAGGACCATGCAATAGTGGTGCCAGACGCATTGACCCATTGCGGGACATCATCTGCGCGCGTCGCTTAAGCCGGTGGCGCGCTGGCCGCCAGTCTGCGCTCCCAGTGTGCGCGACTGCGAGCTTGTCGAGAGCCGTGGTCGGGCTGGACGCGCAGCGCTTAGGATCGCGATCGGCACGCTGGTGAGGTTCGGGGTCAGTGCCGACTTGAAGGGGGTTGCCTACGAAAGCTGACCAAGGCACGCATGAAGCCTACCACTTTATCCACCAATGGCGGATGAGCTATTCTATCAGCTTTTTCTCGGGCAAGTCGCTCCTGTTCCAAGGCATTTCGTCGAGCCTCTAGCCCATCATCATACAGATTCTGGGCGTAGCGCTTCCTTGAATGCTCTGACGCCGAAAGCGAATTGGCCTCCAGCCATGCTTTGAACAGGTCGGGTCTGATGCGCACGTTGTAGCGGGCAAACCCAGGCTGCTTCGCTATATGCGATACTTCTAAATTTGCGCGCCACTCTTCCCAAGTCGCAGGCATATCGTCGGCGCCAGGAAGCTCCCGGATAAGAGGATAGTCTTTGGGCATATAAACCGGAACTGCCTCTCCCGCGGTAGCCAAAGCGCGCCTCGGATCGAGCTCTTCGCGATTTCTGGCACGAAAATCCGCCAGTGCTGTTTCTGTTTCCTCTTTCGACCTGCCGGCAATGATTTGAAATGGCGGTTCGGGCGCCGTTAGGATAGCGCCGTTGTCAGATATCATTAGAAAGAGCTCGGACTGATCTTCTAGTCGAAACAGAAAGCAATAACCTTCAGGCTCCTTGAGCCCCATACTCGGGTGGGTGAACCTTGCGTGAAAATTAATCGGTTTCGGCTTCGATATTTCTCGAAGCATCTCGGCTCCAACGGTCCCGGCGTGCTCTGCGTACCCGATATGCTCCATACTCCGCTCCCACTCGATTGGAATGCATGCATTAGCAGTCTTCAGGAAAGCAAATCTACCTTTTGGTGTGGATATGTCGATGTCTTCGAATGGCGCAAGAACCATACCCTCAGACATCTTGACTGCTCGCAACCGACCAATCGCTGTTTCAAGGCAATAGCTCTTCACCTTATTGCCTCGCATGTTGAGCAAAGCTTCAGCTTCCCTAATTTCTGTGATTAAGGGTCGTTCCGGCAGTGCATTGCAGAAGCTCTGTAAGAATGGTGTCGGATCGTTAGGATCGCTGATCTTAAAGATCGTGGAAAGCAGCCATTCGTCGTCCCTTTTAATGGCTTCCTTTTTGTTGAATGCGCGCAAGTTCCCCTCCCTTTTCACCAAGGGTCAGCATCGCGCAGCGCGCAGTCGACTGCAAGGCGAGCCTGCCAGCTATCGGGATCAGGAATAGCCTCCGTTGCGGAGGCTCGTTGGCTGATCGTCGTGCAAAGGCTGCGGGCCCAGACCGCCGGCCGGTRTTTTTCACTGTGRTTCCCGATTACGAAGGRATCRATGCGAAGCGCAACCGCGACTGGAAATCTACGTTCGATCGACGCTAGACGGCTGGGCTGGGACTTCAGTCTTAGTCCAGCCAATAGGCTTAAT
>NZ_JBFULQ010000666.1:0-2620 GCF_054049815.1 Mesorhizobium sp. P5_C1
GTGTAAACCGGCATTCACACAGTCGCTTCTGTGTGTTTCAACGGGCAGTGCTCTCGCGGCGCTTGAGTTCGAAGCCGAGATCGACGATCCGTTGTTCCGGCCTGTTACCGGCGATCGCCGCCAGCGCCATGGCGACCGCACGTCGGCCAATCTCATAGCGGTGGGTGCGGATGCTGGTGATCGAAGGAAACGCCACCTGCATCATGTCGAGATCGTTGAAGCCGACGATGCCTATCGTCTTCGGCACCGCGATCGAGGCGCGATGGCACTCGAACAACACGCCGAGCGCGATGTCGTCATTGTTGCAGAACACACCGTCGAGCGTCGGTACCTTGGCCAGCGCGTCGCGGAGCATTTCGCGCCCGAGCGGCACGCTCGACAGCACTGGCGTGGTGGTGACGAGGCGTGGGTCGAACAGCCCGGCGGCCTCCATCGCCGCGCGATAGCCGGCCAGGCGCCGCTGCGAGCGCGGATCCATGCGCGCGCCGATGAAGCCGATGCGGCGGTAGCCTGTCTCGATCAGATGCTCGGTCGCCGTCCTGCCGCCGTCGAAATGCGAGAAGCCGACCATCATGTCGACAGGATCAGGCCCGGTTTCCATGACCTGCACCACCGGGCAGCCGGCGCTCTCCAGCAGTTTTCGCGAGGTCGGTGTCTGGTCGATGCCGGCGACGATCAGCGCTGCCGGCCGCTGCGAACCGAAGACCTGCAGCAGCCGCTCTTCTTCGAGGCCGGAATAATGGGTGTTGCCAAGCTGGATACGGAACGGGCTGGCCGACAGGCTGTCATAGATGCCGCGCACCACCTCGGCAAAGACGTTGTTGGTGAGCGACGGCACCAGCACGCCGAACACCTCGGCGCGCGCCGAAGCCAGTGCCCGCGCATTCGGGTCCGGCACATAACCAAGTTCGTCGACCGCGGCCTGAATCTGGCGGCGCAATTCCTCCGAGACGCGCACCGGCTCGCGCAGGGCGCGCGACACGGTGATGGCGCCGACACCGGCCTTGCGCGCGACATCGGCAATGGTCGGGCGGCCACCGCCCCGGCGCGAGCGCGGCTTGATCAAGGACCCGCTCCCTCGGAAGAGCACCCACCAAAGCGCGCGGATACGATCGTCCTTGCTGTCGTCATCTCACCCGGCTTGCCTTGCCGCACCCACTCGTGTTCTGGCGTCGCGCAGCCTTTCGCCCTTGTCAAGCAACTCGAAGTAGCTCAGCCCGTTCAAGCCATCGCCACGGCACGTTGCCTTGCCTTCCAAAACAACAGACCGATCGCCAGTATGTTCAGCAGATTCCAGGCGATTCCGTTGAGGAATGCCGCGGCGTAGGAGCCGGTCAGATCGTAGATCCAACCCGACATCCAGCCACCGATCGCCATGCCGAAGATCGTCGCCATCATGACGATGCCGATGCGCTGGCCGGCCTCTTTGGCCGGCATGTATTCGCGCACGATGATCGCGTAGCAAGGCACGATGCCGCCTTGCGACAGGCCGAACACCAGCGACACGACATAAAGCGAGGCAAGTCCGTCGAAGGGAATGTAGAACAGCAGTGATAGGCATTGCAGCACCGAGCCTATGAGCAGCGTCTTCACGCCACCGATGCGGTCGGCGAGAAACCCGGAGGCCAGCCGGCTGACGACGCCCGCCGCCATCATGATCGACAGCATGTCGGCGCCGTGCGCCATGCCGTAGCCGAGGTCCATGCAATAGGCGACGATATGCACCTGCGGCATCGACATCGCCACGCAGCAGCCGAGGCCGGCGACGACCAGAAGCACCTGCAAGGCCGCCGGCGACAGCGAGATCGGCTGCACCGGCCGGCTTCCCGGCGAACCAGCTGCGGCAGTCTCCGGAGCACCGCGCCGCAGCAACAGCACCAGCGGCACCATGGTCACCAGGCAGAAGACGCCGATCGCGGCATAGGTGAAGCGCCAGCCTTCAGCCTTCATCAGCGTCGGCATGATGGTTGGCCAGATCGCTCCGGCAAGGTAGTTGCCGGCGGCCGCCGCGGTCACCGCGACACCGCGCCGGCGGTTGAACCAGTGCGAGATATCGGCGATCAGCGGTCCGAAGATCACCGACGTGCCGACACCGATCAAAAGCCCTTGAGCTATGGTGAATTGCAGGATGGAGGTCGACAGCGCCGCGAGCAGGAGGCCGGCGGCGAGCGCAATCGAGGAGAGCAGCGCGGGGATCCAGTAGCCCATGCGGTCGATGGCGCGGCCGACCAGCACGTTGCCGGCGGCGAAACCGACCATGGTCGCGGTGTAAGGCATGGACGCCGCGGCGCGATCAACGTCGAACTCGGCCTGCACAGCGGGCAGCACCACGACGACAGCCCACATGCCGACGCCGCCGATCGTCGCCAGCAGCATCGAAATCGCGAGCCGCATCCAGGCATAGCTGCTGTCGATCCCGGGGCTCGGCCGGCTCAAGTCGGTTCGGGTCAAGGCGTTTCCTGTCGGCGGTCTCGAAAATCGGCTGCCGTTTGCGCCACTATCGGCACATTCGCAACGCGCAGCAGCGCCACGGCAGGCAAATCCGTCGCACCAGACAAGACCAATGGGGAACCGATGCCAAGGTGTGGAGTTTCCCGGCAAGCCACCCTGCAAAGGAGTC
>NZ_JBFULQ010000667.1:0-2616 GCF_054049815.1 Mesorhizobium sp. P5_C1
GCACCTCGTTCTGGCCAAAGGATTTCCTCAGCCCCTCTGCGCGGAACACGGCATTGCCGACCATGCGTTCCTCCCTGACATGACGCTATGGGCTACATCGGCAATTGTCAACACGATTGACAATTGCCAGATCGCTTCCTAGCTTGGCCCGACCGCCATGCCTCCGTTATGTTCGGAGTGCATATGCGGGAGGATGACGATGACTGGAAAATCGCAGTTCGAAGCACTGTCGGTCGAGACGCTTTCGAGCCGTCTTGGCGACAACGAGGCGTTGCGCGCGCGGATCGGCAAGGACACGAGCGCCTGGAAGGTCCGCGAGGTCGGCGACGGCAATCTGAACCTGGTGTTCATCGTCGAAGGCGCCAGCGGTGCAGCGGTGGTAAAGCAGGCCCTGCCCTATGTCCGCCTGGTCGGCGACAGCTGGCCACTGCCGCYGAAGCGCTCGTTCTTCGAATACCATGCGCTGACCCGGCAAGAGGCGCGCGCGCCGGGCTCGGTGCCGGCGATCTACCATTTCGATGAAGGCCAGGCGCTGATCATCATGGAATATCTGTCGCCGCACATCATCCTGCGGCGGGCGCTGATCGAAGGCCAGCAGCTGCCGAACATTGCGAGGGATATCGGCCTGTTCATGGCCCGCACCCTGTTTCGCGGCTCCGACCTGCATATGGCAGCCAAGGACCGCAAGGCCGACCTGGCGCTGTTCGCCGACAATGTCGAACTCTGCGACATCACCGAGAACCTGGTGTTCTCGGACCCCTATTTCGACGCCAGGATGAACCGGCACACCTCGCCGCAGCTCGACGACCTCGTCGCAGAGCTGCGCGCCGACCGCGACCTCAAGGTCGAGGCGCAGCGGCTGAAGCACATATTCGCCGCCAATGCCGAAACGCTGCTGCATGGCGACCTGCATTCCGGCTCGATCATGGTCACCGACACGCAGACGCGGATGATCGACCCCGAATTCGCCTTTTACGGCCCGATGGCGTTCGATGTCGGCATGCTGCTCGCCAATTTCTGGATGTCCTTCTTCTCGCAGCGGGGACACGAGCAGAGCGGCAAGCGCGACGCCATGCGCGCCTATCTGCTCGCGGTGACCGTCGAGACTTGGGTCGTGTTCCGCGCCGAGTTCTCGCATCTGTGGCGCACCGAGCGCACCGGCATGCTCTACCAGAAAAGCCTGTTCGAGGATCAGGGCGACAGGCTCGGCGCCGAACAGGCGCTCGACCATGTGCTGCACCAGATCTGGACCGACCTGCTCGGCTTTGCCGGCATCGAGGTCCACCGGCGTATCCTCGGCCTCGCCCACAATGCCGATTTCGAGACCATTGCCGACGAGGATCTGCGCGCCAGTTGTGAGGCCAAGGCGCTGAAATTCGGCCGCCACCTCGCCGTCAACCGGCGGCAGATCCACAGCATCGACGAGGTCAACCACCTGGCCGCGCTGATTGAACAGGAGAGCAGCATTTGAACGTCGGCGACCGCCACTATCGCACCATCTGGCTGAGCAACGACGGGCGTTCGGTGGAGATCATCGACCAGCGCTGGCTGCCGCATGATTTCCGTGTCGAGAAGATCGACACCGTCACCGGCATCGCCACAGCGATCCGCGACATGTGGGTGCGCGGCGCGCCGCTGATTGGCGTTACCGCGGCCTATGGCGTCGCCATGCAGATGGCGGACGATCCATCGGATGACGCACTTGATGCGGTCTGGGAGACTTTGCACGAGACGCGGCCGACGGCGATCAATCTGCGCTGGGCGCTGGACGAGATGCGGCGCTTCCTCAGGCCGCTGCCAACAGAACAACGGGCCGAAGCCGCCTATCGGCGGGCCAGGGAAATCGCCGACGAGGATGTCGGCCTCAACCGCGCCATCGGCGAGAACGGTCTCGCCATTATCAGGGCGATCGCGGCGCGCAAGCCGAAGGGCGAACCGGTCAACATCCTGACCCATTGCAATGCCGGCTGGCTGGCGACCGTCGACTACGGCACCGCCACGGCGCCGATCTATCTGGCAACCGAGGCCGGCATTCCGGTCCACGTCTATGTCGACGAGACGCGGCCGCGCAACCAGGGCGCCCAGCTGACCGCATGGGAGATGGCCGGCCATGGCGTGCCGCACACGCTGATCGTCGACAATGCCGGTGGCCATCTGATGCAGCGTGGCGAAATCGACATGGTCATCGTCGGCACCGACCGCACCACCGCCGACGGCGATGTCTGCAACAAGATCGGCACCTATCTCAAGGCACTTGCCGCCGCCGACAATCATGTGCCGTTCTATGTCGCGCTGCCGTCGCCGACCATCGACTGGACGGTGCATGACGGGCTGGCCGATATCCCGATCGAGCAGCGCTCGGCCGACGAGGTTTCGCTGGTCTGGGGCAAGACCTCTGCCGGCGAGATCGCCCAGGTGCGCATCTCGCCCGAGACGACACCCGCGGCGAACCCGGCCTTCGACGTGACGCCGGCGCGGCTGGTGACCGGCCTGATCACCGAACGCGGCGTCGCCAAGGCATCGCGCGAGGGCCTGAAGGCGATGTTTCCCGAGCGCGGCTAGAGCAATCCAGGAAAAGTGTGAAACGGTTTTCCGTCCGGAATTGCGTCAAAACAA
>NZ_JBFULQ010000668.1:0-2599 GCF_054049815.1 Mesorhizobium sp. P5_C1
GCTTCTTTAGAAAGCTATAGGCGAGTTCCCCCCGCGCGCTCGACCGAGCGTGCGAAAACGGGCGAGTGAGGTATGGCCTTGTTGTTGAGACGCGGCAGGGTCGGCAAAAAAAGGCGCGGGCCACGGCCCGCGCCTTTTTTCGTATTCAAGCGTCCAAACCTCAGTCCTTCTCGAAGACACGCGCCTTGGCGACGACGCCGGCAATGGCGCCGCCGATCAACGGTGCGACGATGAACAGCCAGAGCTGGCCGATCGCAGCACTGCCGGAAAACAGCGCCGGGCCGATCGAGCGGGCCGGATTGAGCGAGGTGCCGGTGACCGGGATGATGGCGAAGTGCAACCCTGCCAGCGTCAGGCCGATGACCAGCCCAGCGAACGCCGTCGAGTGCTTTTCAGCGGTGACACCGAGGATCACGGTGACGAAGGTAAACGTGCCGATCAGTTCCCACAGGAACGCAGAGCTGACGCCCCATTTCGCCACGTCCCAGCCATTGGCGCCGAAGCCGCCGGTGTGTCCGCCAGCCTGGCCGGAGACGATGATCCACAATGCCAGCGAGGCCAGGATGGCGCCGATGATCTGCGCAATCCAGTAGGGGATGACGTCCTTGGCCGGCAGCCGGCCGGCAAGGAAGACACCGAGCGTCACCGCCGGATTGAGATGCGCACCTGAAATCGGGCCGATCGCATAGGCCGCCGCAATGAGACCGATGCCGAATGCCAGTCCGATGCCTTCCTGGCCGAGCGGCAGCGCACCGCCGAAGCCGCCCGTCACCACCGAAGCCGTACCGATGAACACCAACAGAAATGTGCCTAGAACTTCCGCCAGATAAGTCTTCATTGCCCTCTCCTCGTAGCGATCCGCCGGTCCACGTTTTCCGTGCCGCGAATCATGGCGGCAAGAGTATTCCCAACCGAATAACTTGGAAAGCAGAGCGGTTGCACCAGATCGCGTACTTGCAGGCGCCAGTTACGAACATTAGAAACCTGTCATCTATTGATTGATCTGTTGTTGCTGACCAAGGACATTTACTGGTCGGGCGATCAGCCTGCCTCGGTCAAGACAACCTCGTCGGCATGAGACAGAAGCGGGGTTCAATCCAGTCGCGAAAGGCTCTAAGAGCAGGCCCGGAGATCATGTGCTCGATTTGATGGAATGACGAATGCGACTGGGCGGACGGCTGGCTGCGGCCATCGAAGTGCTGGAAGACATCGGCCGGCGTCACCGGCCGGTTGCGGACGCGCTGAAGGATTGGGGCCTGTCGCACCGGTTTGCCGGCGGCGGCGACCGCGCGGCGATCGGCAACATCGTCTATGACGGCTTGCGCCGAAAGCGTTCCGCCGGCTGGCTGTTGGGGGAAGACACGCCGCGCGCCATCGGCTTCGGCGCGCTGCTGCTCGAATGGGGCCAGACGGCGCAGTCGCTGAACGATGCGCTCGACGGTGACAAATTCGCGCCGCCGTTGCTGACTGCCACCGAGCTTCAGGCCATTTCCGAACGCCGGCTCGCCGATGCACCGGCCGCGGTGCGGGCCGACATACCCGATTGGTGCGTGCCGCTTTTCGAGAAAACCTTCAGCGACACCTGGGCTGATGAGGGGGCGGCGCTGGCGACGCGACCGCCGCTCGACCTCAGGGTCAACACGTTGCAGGCCAACCGTGACAAGGTGCTGGCTGAACTGACCGGAACCGGCGCCAAACCAGCCGCCATCGCGCCGCAAGGCATCCGCATCCCGCCGATCGATGGCGACGGCAGGCACCCCAACGTGCAGGCCGAGCCGGCTTTCCAGAAAGGCTGGTTCGAGGTCCAGGACGAAGGCTCGCAGGTCGTGGCTGCCCTTTCCGGCGCCGAGGCCGGCATGCAGGTGCTCGACTTCTGCGCCGGCGCCGGCGGCAAGACACTGGCGCTGTCGGCTGCGATGGACAATCGGGGCCAGATATTTGCCCACGACGCCGAAAAGGCGCGGCTGGCGCCGATCTTCGACCGCATCCGTCGCTCGGAAAACCGCAATGTGCAGGTCGTCACCAAGCCGGCCGAACTCGCTCCGCTCGGCAACCATATGGACATCGTGCTGGTCGACGCGCCTTGTACCGGCAGCGGCACCTGGCGGCGCCGTCCCGATGCCAAATGGCGACTGACGCAAAGACAGCTCGACGCCCGCAAGGGCGAGCAGTCGGCGATCCTGGAAGCCGCCAAAGCCTACGTCAAGTCAGGCGGCTTGCTGGTCTACATCACCTGCTCGGTGTTCGACGAGGAGAATGGCGAGCAGGTTGCGGCATTCCGGCACCGCAACAGCGGCTTTGTCCCGGTCGATCATCGCGCGCTCTGGGACAGCCGTTTTCCCGGCCATCAGACGGCCGTGCGGATCGGTCCGGCCGGCGACGTCTCGCTGTCGCCGGCGTTGAGCGGCACGGATGGGTTTTACTTCTGTGCGTTGCGCAAGGCGAACTGACGCTGCCGTTGACAGGCGGCGATAGCGCCCCAGTTGCAGATGCGGCGCGTCTGGCCGCGATCGCGGGATAGGATTCTTGCAAAGATATCTGTCGCTTCTGCTTTTCGTCATTGTGGTGCTCGGCGGGGGCCTGCTGATCGGTTATGCGA
>NZ_JBFULQ010000669.1:0-2592 GCF_054049815.1 Mesorhizobium sp. P5_C1
GCCCTGAGCGCGCTTGACAGCCTCGCCCGGGGGCAGCCTGCCTGGGCCGGCGCCTGGCGGCAGCGGCTGGCGCTTCGCTGTGCCGCCGCCAGCATGCGGCTCGCCGGCCGGGCCGAGGACGCGGCCGCCCTGCGCGACACTTGGCACCTGCGCCCGGCCGGCGCCGATCCCGGCCCCGCCGGCGCCATCCTCGGCGCCTGGCGGCAATTGGCAGCTCAGCCGCCCGTTACCAGCGCCGACCGGCTCGAAAAGATCGTCGACCAGCTTGGCCTCCACTGGGAGGGCGCTGCGCTCGCAACTCTGTACACGGAAATCGAAGAACGCGCAGGACCGCAGCCAGCGCCATTCGCTGCCGCGGCCGTCGCCGCGCACGTCGTCGCCATGCGCCCCGACTCCGAGCTTTTGGCCTGGTGGCTCGCCGACCTGGTGCTGGCGCAAAGCCTGCGCTGGCCGCGGCCGCTGCCGCTGCTGATGGCTCAGGTTTTTGGACCATCCTTCCGCACCGAGGCCAGCGGCGGCCGGCGCATCCGGCCCGGGGACAAGAATTTTGAACGGGCGGTTTGCGTCGCGCTCGTTGCGGCCGCCGCAGACGCCTGCCGGTTGGCCGCCGAGCTGTCGCGCCGGGCCGAAAAACTCCTGGCGCAAAAACTGCGCGCCAAAGGCGCTGGCGACGTAATCTTTCTGCTGCTCAGTGAAGACGCCGTCTCCGGATCGCTGACGACGAAGAATCTGTCGCGCTTTGCATCGCGGCGGCTGTTCGAGCGGCTGCAGCAACTGGAGGCCGTGCGCGAGCTCTCCGGCCGCACCACGTTTCGGCTGTTTGGGTTGTAGAGATGAGCGAAGCGTCTGCCCGCCGGAAGCCAAACGTTCAGCCGGCTTTGCTGGATATCGAGCTGGAGCACCTTCCGGCCGAGCTGCGCTGGCGCGAGTGGATGGGCCGCGTCGAAGCGGTGATCTTTGCGGCAAATGAACCGGTGACACGTAGTGTCCTCGCGCGGGTGGTGGGAAGAAATTGCAATATCGAGCTGATCATCGACGACATTCGCGCCGAGCTCGCCGGCCGACCCTATGAGCTGGTTTCGGTCGCCGGCGGCTGGCAGCACCGGACCAAGAAAATTTTTGGCGACGCCATTCGCGCCGCCTTCGGCACGGCATCGGGCGAGAGGGCAAAAGAACTGTCCCAGTCGGAGGCACTCGTGCTGATGTGCATTGCCTATTTCCAGCCGATCACCCGTGGCGAACTGTCGAGCTTCTTCGGCAAGGAGGTGTCGCGCGACCTAATCGGCGTGTTACGCGCGCAAGATCTGATCGCCTCCGGGCCGCGCAGCCCGCAGCCGGGCGCGCCCTATACCTATGTAACGACCAAAAATTTTCTGTCGCAGTTCGGGCTCGACACGCTGCGCCAGCTGCCGGATTTCGAGGCGGTTGAGGATGCTGGGCTGCTGTCGAAAGAAAAGCTGCTGGCCGGCGGTATTCCACCCGTTTTGGCTAAGAGGGAGGACGATGTCGTTGAGGACCAAGTGTCGTGAGCGGGCGTTGTGGCGTTGCGACCACAGAGATGGTCGATGACTCAGAACCAGGACGACTGGTCGCAAGGGAGCCGGTCATCGGGACCGTGAACTGCGACATGATCCTCGTCGACAAGATTGGCGGCCGGCGTGACGCAGCGACGGGAACAGGATGCCGCGAAGCCCGGTCGTGACGATCATGTTCGCAAGCTTCCACGATGGCGGGATCTTCTTGTCAATGCGAGCGACCTGGCRCCGGCACAATCCCGTTCCTGCCAAGCGCCATCCCAGATGTCCGGGTCGAATCCCTGGCCGGCGGGACATCGCTGGCAGCCTGCTTGTATTCGTCAAGAGCCGTCTGGGTCGAACGGGACAGATACAGATGCAGATAGAGTGCTTCGACGCCTGCCCGGTTGAAACGACCGCCGTCGATTGCCGCGCCTGCACCGCTGGTGGGCAGGAAGGCCCATTTGGGTGTCAGATAGCGATGGAAGATCTCGTCCGGCCCGACGGGGGTGACCTTCAGCCGCGCGCCCCGTTCTCGAGAACCCGGATGAAGGCCAGGACTGCTTCGACCTGGCCGTCCGC
Source organism: Mesorhizobium sp. P5_C1 (assembly GCF_054049815.1). Lineage (NCBI taxonomy): Bacteria > Pseudomonadati > Pseudomonadota > Alphaproteobacteria > Hyphomicrobiales > Phyllobacteriaceae > Mesorhizobium > Mesorhizobium sp. P5_C1. The sequence continues at coordinate 2,097 of NZ_JBFULQ010000669.1, forward strand.
GACGAGTTCGGCCGCCGTCCGATGGCCATCGGCTCATTGCGATACCCGAGATTGCCTTGTCGACGTCGCCGGTGAGCTGCGTCGCCGCCGAAATCACCTTGACCATCTCGCGCATCCGGCCTGCAGGCGCTCTGATGACCGGTTGCGGAGCGTGTTGCGGTGGACGCTGGTCAATTGCGCCAGGTTGGCCACCTTCACGCAAAGCGCCCGCGACAGGCGCTTCGGTTTGGCAAAAGCGGGCATGTAAGGAACCGTTTGGTAAGATCCGTACAGTGAGAACTCATCAAATTTGAATGACGGAACCTCGGGGTCGTTGAAGCGTGCGGTGAGTTTTCGTGCGTGTGACAAACGATAGCGAGGAAACCACTAGCCAGTTCGATCTCAAATCCCTCGCGCTCGCCTACGCCGAAGGCCGGAGGCGGTCAGATGGAGCTTGGACCATGGCGATAATTCTGAACCGTCCAACGTTGCTGAATCAGTGGATACGGTCCTCGAT
>NZ_JBFULQ010000670.1:0-2563 GCF_054049815.1 Mesorhizobium sp. P5_C1
GATGAAGGTGATGTTGTGGGCGGCCAGGATGTCCGCGAACTTGGCGTTTTCCGACAGGAAGCCATAGCCCGGATGCACGGCATCGGCGCCGGTGATCTCGCAGGCCGCGACGATCTGATGGATGTTGAGGTAGCTGTCGCGCGATGGCGGCGGCCCGATGCAGACGCTTTCGTCGGCGAGCCGCACATGCATGGCATCGGCGTCGGCGGTCGAATGCACCACCACCGTCTGGATGCCGAGTTCCTTGCAGGCACGCAGCACCCGAAGCGCGATTTCGCCGCGATTGGCGATGAGGATCTTCTGGAACATCCGGCCCGCTCTACTCGATCACAACGAGCGGCATGCCGTATTCGACAGGCGTCGCATCCTCGAACAGGATGGCCGTCACCGTGCCGGAGCGCGGCGAAGGAATCTGGTTCATCGTCTTCATCGCCTCGATGATCAGCAGCGTCTGGCCTTCCTTGACCTTTTGGCCGACTTCGATGAACGCCTTCGCGTCGGGCGATGGCGCCAGATAGGCGGTCCCGACCATCGGCGAGGTGATCGCGTTCTTCGCCACGTCGACCACTGCCGGGGCTGCCGCGGCAATGGGCTGGGCGGCTGACGGTGCATAGGCCGGCTGCGGTGCCGCGATCGCGTGCACGGCCGGGGCCTGCCGCGAAACACGCACCTTCAGGTCGCCCAGTTCAACCTCGATCTCGGTGAGGTTGGTGTCGTTCAGTATGCCCGCCAGATCGCGGATCAGCTGCTGGTCAACACCGGTCTTCTTTATCGACATTTTCGAGCCTTCTGTTTGTTGGCCGGTCATAGGCGTGCGGCCAGCGCCTGCAGGGCCAGCGTGTAGCCGAGCGGCCCAAAGCCACAGATCATGCCGACGGCAACCGGCGCGACCATGGACACGTGGCGGAATGGTTCCCGCGCATGGATGTTGGAAAGATGGACTTCAGCGACGGGCAGCGGCGCGATGGCGCGGATGGCGTCGTGGATCGCGATCGAGGTGTGGCTGTAGGCGCCTGGATTGATGACGATGCCGGCGGCCTTGTCGCCAGCTTCCTGAATCCAGTCGACAAGGTCGCCCTCGTGATTCGACTGGCGGAAATCGATCTCGAGCCCAAGTGCTGTGCCGGCCTGTTTGCAGTCCTCGGCGATCGCGGCAAGCGTCTTGCCGCCATAGATGCCCGGCTCGCGCTTGCCGAGCGCGTTGAGATTGGGACCGTTCAGGACGAAAACCGTTTTCAAAAAAGCCGACCTTTCCCGGCGCCGACATCAAGCCGGCGCGCTGGGCCCTCTATAATGGGCATAGACGCCTGCGAAAAGAGCGCAAGTGCGTTCTTTCACTGTCCACAACGCGCGGAAATGTACCCCTGAAAATATGCCCGTGAGCAAGATCAGAGCGCGGCTTTCGCCGCCTCGATCTTTTCAGCCAGCACTTCCTGTCCAAGCGCCCCGAACACCACCTCGTTGCCGACCACATAAGACGGCGTTCCGGTGATCGCCAGCTTGTTGGCAAGATCGTAGGTCTTGGAGAAGGCCTCGTTGATCGACGGGTCCTTCATCTTCTCGCGCAGCATCGCTTCGTCGGCGCCGAGCGAAAGCGCGATCTTGATCGCCGCCGCCTCGGTGGCGCGTCCCTGGCCGCCGAGCAGTGCGTTGTGGAACTCGCCATACTTTTCCGGCTTCATCAGGTGGAATGCCATCGAAACCACGCTCGCCTTCTGCGAATCCGGTCCGAGGATCGGGAACTCCTTGAGCACGAAGCGCAGGTCCGGATCGGACTTGGTCAGCGCCCGCATGTCGTCGATGGCGCGTTTGCAGAAGCCGCAATTGTAGTCGTAGAACTCGACGATGGTGACCTTGCCGTTCGGGTTGCCGACGACGCCGTCGAATGCCGAGTTGAAGATCTGGTCCTTGGCATCCTTGATGACACCCATATGGGCGATGCGCTGCTCTTCCTTCTGCTTGGCTTCGAGCGCGTCCTGAACCTCCAGAAGCACTTCCGGGTTCTTCAACAGATAGTCGCGGATGATACCTTCGACCTCGGTGCGGTCGATCTTGGTGTCGGACTCTGCCGTCTGGGCCGGCTGCGCCGTACCGGCCTTGGCAATCTGTGGGTTTCCGGCCACGAATCCGAAAGCCAGCATGGCCAGGGCGGCCACGGCCCCCGTGGTGCCCAGCAGCAGTGCCTTTTTCATCGTTCCTGTTCCTTCTACCTGTTTTTCCGGCCCGTTCGTCTGACTGTGTCGCAGCGTGCTGCCAGAAGGTTCACTTGATCTTGGTCGATGGTGCGTAGTTTATGATGTCCTGGGCGCGAAGCCATCGCGGTTCGCCGCGCTTCATCTGCTGCTGTGCCCGCATGGCGAAGATCTTAGCATCCTTATAGTTGCCGGAATAGAAATGACCTTCGGCGGTGGCAAGTTCTGCGCCCGGTATGTCACTCAGTTCGCCATAGGCCTGTGCAAGGTAGCGGTAACCGGCCGCATTTTCCTTGTCTCGCTGCAGACCATTGTTGATCTGCACGACGGCTTTCTTGAGGGATTCAGGCGTACCGACGGCCATCAGCGCC
>NZ_JBFULQ010000671.1:0-2557 GCF_054049815.1 Mesorhizobium sp. P5_C1
GTATAGGTGCGTCCTTCAACATAACGCGAGCAATGGCGATGCGTTGCCGCTGGCCGCCGGACAATTTGACGCCGCGATCGCCGACATGGGCGTCGAATCCCTTGCGGTCCTTGGCATCCGAAAGCCCGGAGATGAAGTCCAGCGCCTCGGCGCGCCGCGCCGCCTCGACGAGCAATTCGTCGCTGGCGTCAGGCCGGCCATAGAGGATGTTTTCACGCACCGAACGATGCAGCAGGGAGGTGTCCTGCGTGACCATGCCGATTTGGGCGCGCAGCGAATCCTGCGTCACGCCGGCGATCTCCTGGCCGTCGATCAGAATCCGGCCAGCTTCCAGGTCGTAGAAGCGCAGCAGGAGGTTGACCAGCGTCGACTTGCCGGCGCCCGAGCGGCCGACAATGCCGACCTTCTCGCCCGGCTTCACCGTCAGCGACAGGCCCTCGATGACACCTTTCTGCTTGCCATAGTGGAACCGGATGTCGTCGAAGCGGATCTCGCCCCTGGTGACGGAGATGTCCTTGGCCCCCGGCCGGTCCTCGACCAGGCGCGGCAACGAGATCGAGGCGATGCCGTCCTGCACGGTGCCGATGTTCTCGAACAGGCCCGACATTTCCCACATGATCCACTGCGACATGCCCCACATCCGGAGCACCAGCCCGATGACCACGGCGACCGCGCCGATCGTCACCGCCTGCCCCAGCCACAGCCATAGCGACAGCGCGGTGACGGAGAACAGCAGCAGCGCGTTCAGGATATAGAGGACGCCATACAGCACCGTCACCAGCCGCATCGACCGGTAGACCGTCTCGAGGAAGCCGGCCATGCCCTCCTTGGCGAAGGATGCTTCGCGGCGTGCATGGCTGAACAGCTTGACCGTCTGGATGTTGCTGTAGCTGTCGACGACGCGGCCGGTCATGGTCGATCGGGCATTGGCCTGTTCTTCGCCGACCTTGCCCAGCCGCGGAATGAAATAGCGCAGCAGCAGGACATAGCCGACGAGCCAGACGACAAGCGGCGTTGCCAACCGCCAGTCGGCCGAGCCGACAATGAAGAGCATGCCAAGGAAATAGACGATGACGTAGTTCAGCACATCGATCAGCTTGATGACGCATTCGCGCACGGCGAGCGCCGTCTGCATCAGCTTGGTGGCGATGCGGCCGGCGAACTCGTCCTGGTAGAAGCTCATCGATTGCTTGAGCAGGTAGCGGTGCACCTGCCAGCGTATGCGCATGGGATAGTTACCCATCAGCGTCTGCTGGTTGAGCAGCGAATGGAGCCACACCGTTCCCGGCAGCGCGAACAGCACGATGAACGCCATGCCGGCGAGCTTCCATGCTTCCGTCTGCAGGAAGGTTTCGCGATTCTGCCCCGACAGCCAGTCGACGATCCGGCCGAGGAAGCCGAACATCCACACTTCGGCGATGGCGATGGCCGTCACCAGCACCGCGTCAAGAAGGATGTAGGGCCAGGCCCCGCGTGTGTAATGCACGCAGAAGGCGACCAGCGTCTTGGGCGGCTCGACCGGTTCCGCTGCGGGGAACGGGTCGAGCCTTTTTTCAAACCAGCCGAACAACATAAGTCATGCTCACAAATCTGTTTTCCGCTCACGCGGCGTGGGAACGTACGAAGTCGCCAGACCGCTCGGCGTCAAGGACCGATGGCTCGGCATCGTCCGAGCCATCGGTCCTGCTTCGCGCTATATAGGGGCTCGCGCTCTTTTCGCCGACAGCCGTGCTTGTCGATCCTGACGGCGCGGTGTCGACAACCCGGAGCTTCGGCCCCGGCCGGATCAGCCGGATGATCCGGCGCACCAGCGACGGCCGGCTCGGGTCGGGAACCGCGTGCGAGAAATCGACATCCGGCAGCATGCCGCGATGCGGCCGGCGGCGGACTTCGGCATGCACCGCCGACGAATAGGTTTCGCCGATCAGCAGCGCCCAGGTTGCCATTTTCTGGTCGTGCAGGCTCCTCGAGCCAGGTATTCTGTAGGGATCGAACATCGGTCCGTCCTCCGTGTGAAAATAGAGATGAAAAGGTGAATCCATATCGTCCGCCGGCATTCGGCCGGAGGCACGGATTGCGTCGGTCTGGACACGACGGGAGTCGTTGGTCTGGACATGACGGCGGGCGTCAGTCTGGACACGACAAGCGTCGGTCTGGACACGTTCAGGCGGGGCGTTCAGCCCCTTTGACAGTTTGAAAAACATCGCAGGATTCCTTCGAGAGCCGAAAAAGCGTTTCGGCGGGAATCGGTGCGATCAAGTCTTAGAGAGTCAGGAGAATTGTCGTACCGAAACCGCCATGGGGCGAACAAGCCCACGAGAGGGGCGCTGGATGTGCATGGTCATCATGAATTTCCCCTCCATCGGTTCGGGTTGACAATGGGTCTGACATACCCGACTTCGCAGAAAATGGCCACCCGCAGGTCCAGCAATTTCCAAAACCGCGAGCCGGCTGTGGCCGATCTGCCACTTATTAGAAGGACGCGGAAATGAACGACCGTCTCCGCATCGCGCTCTACCAGCCTGATATCGCCGGCAACACCGGCACAATCCTGCGC
>NZ_JBFULQ010000672.1:0-2555 GCF_054049815.1 Mesorhizobium sp. P5_C1
GACCATGACAAGGTCGAAATGCCTGTTGATGAGATCGACCGTTTCTTCGTTTCGGCCCGCCTTGACACGCTCCTGAAGGATATCACGCACGGACGTCGCCAGCAGCGGTCTGGGCGACGTCGCGTCGATGGCCTCGACTAGCGGCAAGAGTTCGAAACGCATCTGCCGGCGTCCAAATGGAAACGCCTCGACAATGACGATATCAGGCCTGCACTCCCGGAATGCCTGCAGCAGCATCTCCGAACGCCGTTTCTTGAAATCATCGTCGATGGGTTTGCCCTGCAGGTCGACAAGTCCGGAAAATCCTTCATCGCCGGAGGTGACAGGTGGCAGGGTGACAGATTTTACACCCGGTCCCGGAAACCCGGCAATCGGCGCTCCGCCCGTTACGACGGTGACGTCAAACACGTCATCGGCCAGAGCCGCCGCAATGCGGCTGGCGCGCGCGAGATGGCCAATGCCGAGCAGGTGTTGGACGTAGAAGAAAGCGCGCAGCCGCTTCATTCGGCGGCCCGCCACTCCCGCTCGAACAGTTCCTTGAGCTGTCCAATGCTTGCCGTATGATCGAAATCGCCGCGCACGCGCCGCTCCGCGGCATCGCCGAGGCGGGCGCGCAGCACGGGATCACGGATCAGGCGCTCCAGCGCCTGTGCCAGGGCGATTGGGTTTTCCGTCGGAACCAGCAGCCCGGTATCTTCAGGCGATAGCAGCTCCGGCACGCCGGAAATATCGGTCGACACGCAGGCAAGCCGCTGGCTGGCCGCCTCCACCAGGACATTCGGCAGACCGTCCCGGTCGCCATTTGCGGTGATCCTGCAGGCCAGGGCGAAGATGTCGGCGCAGCGGTAGTGCTCAAGCACCTCCTCCTGCGCAAGCGCGCCTTTCCAGGAGACGCGACCATCCAGTCCGAGCTTTTGCGCCAGCGCCTTGAGCCGTCCCAGTTCCTCGCCGCCGCCGATATGCTCGAAACGCCACGCCAGATCACCAGGCAAGAGGGCAAGGGCCTCCAGCAAGGTATCGTAACCTTTCTTTTCGACGGCGCGCCCGACACTCAAGACGACAACCGGTTCGTCCGGCACCGAGCCGTCATGCTGTTTTCGCGCCTCGCCGAAACTGCCGAAGCGATCAAGGTCGAGCCCATGATAGCTCAGATGCACGGACGAATTGCCGTTGGCGAGTTTTGTCAGACGGTCAAAGCCGGTTTTCGTGCAAGTGACCGTCCAGCGCGCCGAGGAAAGCTTGCCGGCCAGATCCCAGTCCGCCGAAGTCCAGATGTCCTTGGCATGGGCCGAGCAACTCCAGGGCAGGCCGCGAAGCAGGCTGGCATAGCGCGTCACCGATGCCGGCGTGTGCGCGAAATGTGCGTGCAGCCAGCCCGCGTCTTCCGGCCATTCAGCCGCCAGCACGAGCGCTTGCCCGAAACGGCGCGCGCGATTGCGCGTAAAGTCGCGGGGGATATCGGTCGCCAGCGATCCGAGCGCGCGCCAGAAGCCCGGCCGCAGCAGATGAGCAAACAGCGAGCGAACCACGCGCAGCGGCTCTTCATGCAGATATTCCGGCAGATAGTGGACCGGCGCTTTGATCTCGTCATGCACGGGGTGGCGTTTTGCATCGGTCGGCCGCCTGAGCGCGAACAGTATCAGGTCGAACCCCGCACGCTCCAGACCGAGCAGTTCCTGCGCGATGAAGGTTTCCGACAGCCGCGGATAGCCTTTCAGAACCACGACGATCTTGCGATGTTGCAACTCAGTTCATGCCTTCAATGACCGAAAGGTGATGGCCGGCACGCCGCTCGAGCAGTTCCGCGACGATTTCGGAAATATGAGGCAGCCCTTCCAGCGTCAGATGCGGATTGCTCTGCGATGGGCGGGGCCGGTCCGGCAGCACCTTCAGTGCATCGGCAAACCGCTGGGAATCCTTGGCTTCTTCCGGCAAGAGCATCTCGATGAGGCCGAGTTCAGCTGCGCGCCGTGCGCGGATCAGCTGTTCCTCGCGGGGCTTGACGCGCGGCACGATCAGCGCCGGCTTGTCGAAAGACAGGATCTCGCAATAGGTGTTGTAGCCGCCCATCGCCACGACCGCCTTGGCGCCGGCAATCAGGTCTTCCATGCGGTTGTCGAACTCTATGATCTTGATATAGGGGATCTTGGACCCCTTCCTGACCAGCTTGTTGCGCTTGCGCGCCGGCATGTAAGGCCCAAGCACGATCAGCGCCCTATGCTGCAATTGCGGATCCTGCTGATAGGCATCGAAGACGTCGTGGATCAGTTCGGCGCCGTCACCGCCGCCACCGGTGGTGACGAGGATATAGTCGCCCTCGGGCCGGTGGCCGGGCATCTCGTTCCGCTGCAGGCTCCGTTGCAGGAAACCGACGAACTTCATCTTTGCCCCGACAGCTGGCGGCACATCCAGGCCCGTCAACGGATCGTAGAAATCCGGCGGACCATAGACCCAGACCTTGTCGTAGAACAGGCCTATCTTGCGCATTACATCCCTGCGTGCCCACTCTGCTTCGAGCAGATTCGGCGCGTCCATCACCTCTCGCAAGCCAAGCA
>NZ_JBFULQ010000673.1:0-2552 GCF_054049815.1 Mesorhizobium sp. P5_C1
CATCAGCGTCGACTTGCCGGCGCCGTTCTCGCCGACCACGGCATGAATCTCGCCTTCCTCGACGMTGAGGTTGACGTTCGACAGCGCCTTCACGCCGGGGAACGTCTTGGTGATGTCGCGCATCTCCAAAATCGTCGAGGCCATTGGGACTACCGCTCCCTGAGAGGTCGGCAAACACTGCCGGCGAGGTCGGTAACAATACCGGGCCTGCTGGTGAACGAAAAGGGGCCCTGCGTTGCGCAGGACCCCTGGATTTGAAACCGAATTACTTCAGCTCGTCGGCCTTGATGTAGCCGGAGTCGACGACCAGCGCCTGGTAGTTCGACTTGTCGACTTCATGTGGCGTCAAGAGGATCGAGGGAACGACCTTGACGTCGTTGTTGTAGGTCTTGGTGTCGAGGGCATCCGGCTTGCCACCCGACAGCACCTTGTCGACGAGCTCAACGGTCGACTTGGCCAGTTCGCGGGTGTCTTTGAACACGGTCGAGTACTGCTCGCCCGAGATGATCAGCTTGACCGAGGCGGTCTCGGCGTCCTGACCGGTCACGATCGGCCAGGGCTGAGCGTCCGTGCCGTAGCCGACAGCGCGCAGCGATGCGGTGATACCACGCGACAGGCCGTCATAGGGCGACAGAACGCCATCGACGCGGCTGCCGTCCGAGTAGTTGGCCGAAAGCAGATTGTCCATGCGGGCCTGAGCGGTGGCCGCCAGCCAGCGCAGCGTGCCGACCTTGTCCATGCCGGTCTGGCCGGACTTGATCTTGATCGAGCCGTCGTCGATCAGTGGCTGCAGGACGGAAATCGCGCCATTGTAGAAGAAAAAGGCGTTGTTGTCGTCGGGCGAGCCGCCGAACAGTTCGACGTTCCACGGCTTGGTGTTCGGGAAACGCTCCTTGAGGCCCTTGACCAGCGAATTCGCCTGGATGACGCCGACGCCGAAATTGTCGAAGGTCGTGTAGTAATCGACGTTGGCGGTCTTTTTGATCAGGCGGTCATAGGCGACGACGACGACGCCGGCGTCAGCGGCCTTCTGCAGCGCGTCCGACAGGGTGGTGCCGTCGATCGAGGCGATGATCAGCGCCTTCGGGCCCTTGGTGATTTCATTTTCCAGCTGGCTGAGCTGGTTTGGAATGTCGTCCTGCGCATATTGCAGGTCGACGGTGTAGCCCAGAGCCTCGAGCTGGGACTTGACGGCGTCTCCGTCGTTGATCCAGCGCTGCGAGGTCTTGGTCGGCATCAGCACGCCGACGAGGCCTTTGTCGGCTGCGTAGGCGGTGGCCGACATGGCCGCGATGCTGACCGCCAAGGCGGCGACTAACGTCTTGATGATTTTCACTTAACTCTCCCTGGTTGATGGACGCGGCACCCCGGGGGTCGCGGGCCGCGCAATCGTGCAGAAGCGCCAAGGCACTGCTGCCGTCATATCGATCTCCGGTATCCTCCCATGGCCCCGAGGCGCTGATTTCAATCGATACGATTTTTCTCGTCTGCGACCGTCGCGTCTCGGAACGCGCGAAGGTTGTGATCCTTTGCCATAACTGTCAAATGCGATCTTTGATGATTGCTATATCAATATTGGTATATGCTATCGAGGCGAGACGGCTGGCACGACCGCTGGCCGCCTGCGCGCAGAAGCAAGGAGAGGCTATGGCGGCGCTAAGGAATCCGACTGCGATTTCAAATGGTTACAGAGAGATGCCGGGCGACGGCGAAACCTTGCTGCGCAGTGGCCTCAGCTTGCGCCACATGCGTATGATCGTCGCGCTCGACGACCATGGCCGGGTGAGCGCGGCAGCCCAAGTTATGAACATTTCTCAGCCGGCGGCTTCGCGCATGATCAGCGAAATGGAGGCCGTGCTGGAGGTCAAGCTGTGCGAAAGGCTGCCGCGCGGCATCACCTTGACGCCTTTCGGCAAGGCATTATCCAGGCGCGCGCGCTCGATCCTCCTGGAAATGCGCGAGGTCGACCGCGAAATTTCCGAACTTAAGGCGGGCAAAGGCGGCTCGGTGTTCCTCGGCGCTGTGACGGCACCGGCAATCGAGCTGGCGGTGCCGGCGATTCGCGAAATCCGCCGTATCTATCCGCGCATCGAGATCACCATGCAGGTCGAGACCTCCAACGTGCTGGCACGCGAATTGATCGCCACGCGCCATGATTTCATCATCGCGCGCATCCCTGACGATCTCAATCCGCGGCTGTTCGAGTCGCGCGTCATCGGCGTCGAGAAGGCCTGCCTGATCGTGCGCAGGGGCCATCCGCTCACCAAGGGCGAGGCAGTGCGGCTGGAGGACACCGCCGCCTACGATTGGGTTTTCCAGTCGGGCGGGTCGCCTTTGCGCCAGGCGATGGAGAGCAATTTCCTCAACCGCAACATCGCTTTGCCGGACCGTATCCTCAACACCAGCTCGCTGCTCTTGACCCTGGTCATGGTCGCACATTCCGATGCGATTGCGCCGGTATCGGTCCAGGTGGCGAAATTCATCCAGAATCCCGATGGGCTGGCCGGCGCCATCGATGTCGTCCAGACCGAATTCGACATCGAGGTCAGACC
>NZ_JBFULQ010000674.1:0-2548 GCF_054049815.1 Mesorhizobium sp. P5_C1
GCTCACGATCATGCTGATCATCACAAAAATCCGCTGCTGATCTTCAATCATTGCCAGCAGTTCACCGCCGACATTCTCCGCACCCCGCTAGACCGATCGCGCCGCGAAGCTCAGAAGGTCAGCGAGCGGCTTTGTGCATTGATCCTCGGCCGCGAACATCAACACCTGCTGCTTGTTTGGATTGATCATCTCGTGCAGGCGGACGATCTACATAGATCACGAGAGCAATGCGATGACCGATCGCAGCATCACCTTGTCAAGCATGATCCCGCCACCCTTGCAAATGAATTGACAGATAGCTCTGGATTGCAGAGTATTCTGCATCAGACGCAGGAGCGCTTCGATGTCGATCGCACAACAGCAGGCGGCGCTATCTGGGACGGTCGAGACGGCGCGCCATGGCGTTTGCCGCGTCGATGACAATGTCTGGCTTGACCGCACCGGAGCCGCTCGATGAGCGCCGACGAAATCATCCACCAGAGCACGCGACTCAGGATCATGGCCACCCTGAACACGCTGGAAAGGCGCGAGATGCTGGAGTTCACCCGGCTGAAGACCATCGTTGGCGCCACCGACGGCAATCTTGGCGCGCATCTCGATACGCTGGTCAGGGCCGGTTATGTCGATATCGAAAAGCTGTTCGTCGGCCGCCGGCCGCAGACACGCGTCAAGGCAACGACGAGCGGACGGCGCGCGTTCCGCGGACACGTCGCTTTCCTGCGCAAGATCATTGATCAGGCCGAAGCGTCACAGCGCAGAAAATAGCCCTGCGATTGCGCGACATCTCTGTATCTCTTGTTTTGACGCAATTCCCTGAGGGAAAGCGCTATGCGCTTTTCACACTTTTCCTGGAATTGCTCTAGCGCGTGGCGACCACGGCGAGGCCGGCGCCGATCATCACTCCGCCCGCCGCGCGGTTGACCCGGCGCACGATCTTCGGCGTGCGCAGCAGGCTGCGGGCGCGGCCCGCCAGGATGACATGACCRCCGATCACCACGACCTCGACAGCCAGGATCACCATCGTCAACACACCGAGATGACCAGCGTCGAGCGACGTGCCAACCACGTTCGGCAGCAGTGCCACGTAGAACAGCGGCATTTTCGGATTGCCGAGGTTCAGCGCGATACCCGTCGCGAAGATCGCCAGCAGCCCGCGCCGTCCAGAGATGGGTTGCAGGTCCGGCACCACGGGCACGGCGGTCCACAAGCTGATGCCCATCCAGATCAGATAGATCGCTCCGCCATAACGAAGCACCGTCATGGCGATCGCCATCTTGGCTGCGATGAAAGACAGGCCGAAGACGGCGAGGACCAGGAAGATGAGGATGCCGACCACAGTGCCTGCGCCATAGGCAATACCCGACGCGGCACCGTTGGAGATCGTGCGGGCGAGGATCGTCATGTTGTCCGGACCGGGACTGGCCGCGAACACGAAGAAGGCAGCCGTGAAGGCAAGGATGGTGGCAAGGTCCATGAGGACTCCCGAAAGTGATCTGTTGCTCTCGGGCGTTTAGGCTAGCCGATTTTGCCTGTCGGCAACATCAGGAATTATCGGGTTCCGCACGACGCGCATTTTGGTCATTGATAGCCGAGGCAGATGGCGCCGAGGGCGACAACGGCGCAGGCGCCGACCCGCCGCGGCGTCAGCATCTCGCCGAGGAACAGGCGTCCGATGAAGGCGGCGAAGACGACGCTGGTTTCGCGGATCGCGGTGATGGGAGCGGCCGGCCCGAGCGAAGGCCGCGACCACGACACCATAGGCCAAAAGCGCGAACAGGCCGCCCGCCAGCGCCTTCCAGGTTTCCGGCGCCCGCAGGTCGACAATGAGCCGGCCACGGCAGGCAAGGAAGGTCGCCGACAGCAATGCACCATAGATCACGAGAACCCAGGCGGTGTAGGCGCCGGCATTTCCCGCCGCGCGGACGCCGATCGCATCGACCGTCGCATAGGCGGCGATGATCGCTCCCGTTGCCAGTGCATAGAGTATCGATGTCGTGGCGGCCCGGCCTCTGCCGAGCGAAAGGCCCATGATGCCGCCGGCGACCAACGCAACACCGACGGTCTGCGGCTGGGTGAGCTGCTGGTTGGCCAGGAGGAATCCACCGAGCGCGACAAGCAGCGGCACGCTGCCGCGAACGATCGGATAGACCTGTCCCAGTTCGCCATATCGGTAGGCGGCCACCAGGAACACGCTGTAGCCGACCTGCAAGCAGGCCGAGAGCACGACATAGGGCCAGGCCGGCGCGGCCGGAAGGGTGAGGAAGATGGCGAAGGGAATGGCGAGCGCCGTACTGGAGAAACTCATGACGGTGACGGTCCACAACCTGTCGCCCCCGGTTCGCAGGAAGGCGTTCCAGGTGGCGTGCAGGATCGCGGCAAACAGCGCGAGCCCGATGACCAGCGGGCTCATCGCGGCCTGCGCGAAGCGGCGATGATGTCCAGGGCCGTCTTGCGGGCGGCGCGAATGGCGGTGTCCGCCTGCCCCATCTGCGCCAGCAGCGTCGCACCTTCGATCAGCATCAGCAGGACCGCAGCCACGCTTTCGGCG
>NZ_JBFULQ010000675.1:0-2545 GCF_054049815.1 Mesorhizobium sp. P5_C1
ATCCGGAATTGGTCGGCGAGGTTCTAGAGGTCATGAAGCAGCTAGCCGTTGGTGGAATGACCATGGTGGTCGTGACGCACGAGATCGGATTTGCAAGGGAAGTTGCTGACCGCGTCGTCTTCATGGATCACGGCGTCGTCCAGGAGGAAGGTCCGGCATCGCAGGTTCTTACGAAGCCTGCTCACAAGAGGACCGCAGACTTTCTCGCTCGCGTAATCTAGGGTCAGCAGTGCCCTAGATCGGAACCATTGAACCAGTTTCACTTTCCAAAGAGTCCATGGGCGAAGGAATGGAAGTTTGTCGGGACCGGGCGCCGTTCGAGCCCCTCGCAACCGCCAAAAGGCTAAGCGCCCTGAGGAGACGAAACAGATATCCACTGTACGACCCGGACACGCCCCGCAGCAAAATTTTGCATAGTGACAGCAGACGCATTGCTGTACCCAACGAAACACGGGCTACAAGCTTCCTCAAAGTGCCGGCCTGAAGGAAGGTCCGCACGGGTCCAGTTCATTCGCGTTGATGCATGCAGGCGCCTGCAGGTCTGCTTCTCACCATTCGAGCCTCGAAGCTGCCGGTCCGCAAACGGCCCCGAAGCTGCCTGTCCGAAAAGCSYCCTCATTTCAACCGTCGCATGGCTCGTTCAGGTCCTCCTGAAAGCAGCCATGGYTGGGCCCCGACCTCCACCTGTCTTCGTCATGGGACGCGGACGACCATCTCCACTTCGAGTTGCAACATTGGGGTAAAGAGGGACTGCACCCCCAACACGGTGAGACTCGGCATTGTTCCGGCAAGCATCGCTTGGATCGGTGCATAGGCCTCGAGAAAGCGCTCTGTTGTGCCATCGACAACATAGATGCGAAGCATAACGATGTCGTCTGTCGAGGCGCCTAGTTCTTGGAGGGCAGCCTTCAAGCTATCGGCAATGAGCTCCGCTTGGCCACCTACTGTCTCTGGCACCGCCGAGCCGTCGAGCGGGGATGCAATCTGCCCCGACAGGTAGGCCAACTGCCTTGCCTGGGCGACGCTGATTTGTGAGTGACCGTTCGCGGTCGAATCCCACATCGTTGACGGATTGTGACGAACCACCGGGGCGGTATCGCGAGGGGACATGGCGGACATAGCTATTCTCCATCGTGTTTGCTTGACTCGCAACTGGGAACGGGAGGTGTTCTGGCGCTACAATTCGCGATATAAGCGATCTATTGGGGAATGTGTGTCCCCACACAACGGACGGGGGATACCTGTTGCGAGACGAACTCGATATCGGAGTCATCCGGGCGTTTATCGCTGTGGTGGACGCTGGCGATTTCACGTCGGCTGGGCGAGCGCTGCGCATAACGCGATCGGCTGTGGGGAAGGCCGTTATCAGGCTGGAGGAGCGTCTTGGCGCAAGGTTGCTTAACCGAAGTACGCGCCGAGTTTCGCCCACTTCGGACGGCCTGCTTTTCTACGAACGCTGCGTTTCGCTGCTGGCAGATCTGGAAGAAGCAGAGGCGGCAGTCCGGCACCGTGAGCAAAAGCCCCGTGGCACGATAAAACTGTCCGTTCCTGATGCCTATGGCCGGCTACGCATCTTGCCGGTTCTGCAGGAATACCTCCTCCAATGGCCAGAGATCAGGGCAGAGGTGACATTTTCCGATCGCATCAGTGACCTCGTTGGCGGCGGCTATGATCTCGCGGTTCGCATAGGGGGACTTGAATTCAGCACCGGCCTTGTGAGCCGCGTCATTGATCGGATCGATGGAGTCCTGTGCGCCGCGCCGTCCTACCTCTCCAAACGCGGCCAGCCAGACAACCCCGAAATGCTAAACGAACATGATCATCTGGCATTTGGCCGCGACGGCCACTTAATGGCCTGGTCGCTTCAGGCCGGTGATGAACTGGTGAAAGTTAGGCATGCGCAAGCGAGAATGGTCATGGATAGCGCCGATGGCCTGCGTGCCGCAGCGATTGGGGGACTCGGCATCGCCAGTCTGCCAAGCGCWATTGTGGCGGCCGATCTCGAAGCGGGAAGGTTGGTCCCCCTTCTGGCAGAGTATCAAGGTGAACSGCTACCGGTWTACACGCTCTATCCAGATCGTCGCTATATGCCCTCGAAGGTCCGAATGCTCATTGATCTGCTCGTTCAACGTCTGGCGCAAAGCGGGAAAACGACGGATTTGTGAGAGCCCTCAGCGCAYCTAYGCCTTCTCAACAGGGCTGACCGCTTTTGGCCATTTGGCSGGGCTCGTTGAACGACCGAATTGGGGTCGTATGGAGAACGGCAGCTTATCTCAAATGCCTGCCGAGACCTGACAGTCCGGTTACGGCCCCAAACGCGACGTCTAAGTACTGGCTTGGTACTTTGCGCAACGTGGCTGTTCTGGCGTTGAGCCGAACGGCAGCTTCCCACCCATCCAAATCAGCCGGTTGCAGCCAGTTGGCAGCCAGCGGGCGAGATCGCTGACGTCGCGAGGCCAGATCAACGGCCGACCGGTTTGTCGTGGCGAGGCGCTCTACTACCGGGCGACTTTCAATTTTCACGGAGCTCAACCCCGTCAACGAT
>NZ_JBFULQ010000676.1:0-2544 GCF_054049815.1 Mesorhizobium sp. P5_C1
GTTTCGGTCGCCATTTCCGGTTTCAGGGTGCTGCCGAAGCCCTGGTACTGGCGCCCTTGAGCGTGCCGGCCGTCGTCTTCGCGCTGGGGGCCTATCTCGCCTTCGCGCGCGTCGGGCTCGTTGATACCGAGGCAGGCATCATCATCGCTCATACGGTTCTGGTCTTTCCCGTGGTCTATCTCGTCGCATCGGCGACACACAGTTCCATTGACCCCTGGCTGTCGCTCGCCGCTGCGAGCCTCGGGGCCAATCCGTGGCGCATCTTTCGCACCATCATCTTCCCACTGCTGCTTCCGGGCCTGGCCGTCGGCGCTCTGCTTGCGATGCTTCTCTCATTCGATGAATCGGTGGCTTCGATCTTCCTCAGCGACCTGTCGGTGAAGACACTGCCGAGAAARTTGTGGGAGGGKATCCGCTTCAACACAAGCCCCGAATCCGCGGCCGTCTCCGCCATGCTGCTCGGCGCGACATGCGTCGTGGTCATCGTCGGCATGGCGGTTGTCCTCGGGCGCCGTAAAACCGCTCTGTTGTCGTTGCAAGCGCGTTCCTGAACCCGTTTCTTGACCGGTCTCAGAACGGCCCTCGTACAAGCGGCGCAGCTACGAGTGCGGAAACGGAGATCAATCATGTGCAGGACCTACCTCCATCGGAAGTACTGTGGACGCTTCGCTTCTCAGTCGGAGCAGCCGTGTATGCCTCGGTCGAAACTCATTCCAATGTTGATCCCCATCCTGGCCTCGTGGCGGCGGCGGCCAGGACGCTGGTGGGCACCACCTCCCGGGTGCCCACCGGCACCCGCGTGGTCCGGGTGCTGGGCGGCTTCCCCGAAGTCTCGACCATCCATACCACCAATGGCCGCTGGGGCCCGATGCCGTGCTCCGGCGCATCCGGCTCATAGCTCGCATAGCGGCAGCGAAACGAGCCAGCTTCTGGCGACACAGCGCACGACCCGAGCACGACTGACCTAGCTGTGGCCCTGGCCGTTGCTACCGACCAGAAACTGACGGAAGCGGTCCGATCGGCTGGCAGTAAAGAGCTCGCCTGGCGGTCCTTCTTCCTCGACCAGGCCCTTGTGCAGGAATACGACCTTGCTGGAGACATCTCTGGCGAAACCCATCTCGTGGGTTACCACGAGCATCGTCCTGCCTTCTTCGGCAAGCGCGCGCATGACGCGCAGGACCTCGCCGACAAGTTCGGGATCGAGCGCCGAGGTCGGCTCGTCGAACAGCATGACTTTGGGCCGCTGGGTAAGCGCCCGTGCGATCGCCGCTCGTTGCTGCTGGCYGCCGGACAAGTGCGCCGGATAGTGGTTGCGCTTGTCGGCAATACCCACCTTGGCCAGCATCGCCTCCGCCTCCTCAATGCATTCCGCGCGAGGACGTTTCTGGACGTGGATGGGTGCTTCGATGAGGTTCTCGAGGATAGTCATGTGAGACCACAGATTGAACCCTTGAAACACCATGCCGACGCGTGCGCGTATCCCCTGGAGCTGCCGCATGTCGGCCGGCCGCGTCTTCCCGCCCTTTTTCTCAAGCAGGATTGTTTCGCCCCCGACCTCTATGCGCCCTTCATCCGGAATTTCCAGCATGTTGATGCAGCGCARCATSGTCGACTTTCCCGATCCGGAAGAACCAAGGATCGAGACCACGTCTCCCTCCCTGGCCTCAAGGGAGATGCCCTTCAAAACCTCCAGATTGCCGAAACGTTTGCGAAGCCCGGTCCCCTCCTATGGATGAACCGTGAATTCGGCCCACATGCCGGCCCCATAGTGACCAGGCACGTTGCAGATAAGAAGGTATTTTCCTGCCTTCAGTTCGACGGTCAATGTGCCTGATTTGCCCGGATCGAGTTCCGACACCTCGCCCTTGTCGCCAGCCTTGTCTTCGTCGACCCGGTTCTCGGCCTCAAGATAAGGAAGCGGCTTGCCGGGTTCTGCAAGGTACATCACGATCATTTCATGAACCGTATCCTTGGAGTCGTTGATCACTTTGAATGTGACCTCTCCGGCCTTCACCGTGCCCGGCGAAGCCTTGATGCCCATGGTCGCCTTGGTGATATCGAGTCCTGGCGTCGCATAGGCGAGCCCCATCGGCATCTCCATACCCGCGCCCTTGTCCCACATTGAGATTTCGACAAGGAAGCAGCCCGGACGGCGCCAGCACCGTCAGCCATGAGCATTGCGGCAGCAAGTCCGAGCGCTGCCCTCGTCGATATGGTTTTCATGGCAATCTCCTTCGGGACGGCAGCGGAAGCGCTACACCCCGGCCGTCATCCTGCTCGCGGAGTTACCCGCCGTCCTTGCGCCAAATCAAACTGACCGGCGTGACTGCTCAGTGCCGGATCGAAATTAGCGTCGCCCAGCTGCGAAGAGCGGGTCCTGAAGGAGGCGCGTCCTTTATTGTGCCTCCCTGCCGCCGGTCGAACTGCCGCCCAAGAGGCACGGAATTTGCGTCTCCACCATCACATCAGGATGAGGAGTCAATGATGCGTCAAGATGGAACAACAGCGCGAAAGGCAGCACCACGGCGCGTGCCAGAATGGCGC
>NZ_JBFULQ010000677.1:0-2542 GCF_054049815.1 Mesorhizobium sp. P5_C1
GTCCACCACATGCAGGAACACCCAATTGAGCGTGCCGATGTCCTTTGCCGCGAGCGCGTCGTGATTGTTGGTGTATGCGTTTGCGATGCAGCTGCTGCCCGGCGGCAGGCCGTCGAGCTCCCCCGGGAAGAGCGGCTCGAGGAAGACGGTGAGCGTCCCACCCTTCGAAAGCTGTTGAACGTCGACAAGCTGATCTGTCGGCCGGATTTGTCCGGCAGCGATGACATCCTGTACCTGGGTCACGACCATGGGAAGGATCGTAAATGGCTTGCCGACGCATGTGGCCTCGGCGATCATCCCCTCTTTCATCACCTGCGCCTCGATCTGGCCAAAGCCGGCAATTAGGGCGCCACGTCCGGCGTCTTCCGGGACCAGGATGCCGGCGGGCCGCACCATTGCGTTTACGACATCGCCGGGCCGAAGCGTGAACTGCTGGACGGTTCCGGCGACGCCGGCCCGAACCAGGGTTTTATCCAGTTCGACCTGTGCCTGCGCAAGTGCTGCCTCCGCACTGGCCTTCTGGGCGGGCAGCAGCGAGCTGATCTTCGTTTCGATGGTCCGCTTGCTTGCGACGGCGGCATCAAGACCACCCTTGCGACCATCCACGGCGTTTTGCAGCCGCTCGACCTCCCGAATCGAAACGACGTCCTTTTTCACCAGCTGCTGCTTCATTTCCAGTTCGTCCAAGGCCTGCTGGTAGGCGCTTTGCGCCTGCTGGATGAGCCCATCCGCCGCTGCAAGGTCCGTTTGCGCCACCGTGGCCTCGGCGTCGGCTTCGGCTATCTGGCGCTTTGCTGTCTCGAGCGCGGCTTCCTGCTCGGAACTGTCAAGCCGAAAGAGCGGATCACCAGCCTTGACCTTTGCATTTATGCCAACGTCAACGAACACCTCGGCAACACGGCCGGTGGTTTGGGGAAGGATGGTAACGGTGCGGAATATCGCCGAGACGTTTGTCGTCGAAGGATGATAGTAAAAAATGAGGGTGATCAACGAAACGGTCAGCACCAGGCACGCCGTGATGCCCCAGCGCAACTCGTACCACATCGTATAGAGGTTGATCTCGCGCCCGATACGCTTGCCTTGCACATAACGGCGGAAAAGATAGTCCGGAAAGACCGTGAGCAACGAACAGAGAATTAGCTCAAACATGGCTCAGAGCATCCATGCGCGCGGTGTCGATTTTCTGCTCGGGACCAGGCTGCACCATCGCCTGCTCTTCCCCCTGCTCCTCCGCCCGCTCCTCGGCGGCGGGATCGCGTCCGGACAGTTTCTCGAGCGAGCGTGCAATTGAAGACATCGGCGTCTTGAAATCCGGCAGCTCGATGAACGCCAGCAACAGACCCGCGATCCAGAAAAGATGATTGTGGGTGAAAAGCGAGATCAGACAAAGGACAGCCACAATCTCCATTTGCACTTTTTTCGATCCATGCGCCATTCGTTCCGGAAGGGCATGGAGTTGAAAGTACAGATTGCCGATGATGAGGATCATTGCCAAAATCAGGACGACGACCACATTGAACAGCCAATCGGTCTGGCCGGGCGCAGTGACGAAGATCGGCAAATGCTCGATCGCCGCAGGATGTATCGTGTCCGCCATTTCGGCTCTCCCACAAAGACTCTCACGGCCAGCCCAGCCAAGGTACCATTCTCCAGATTGCCTGTCGATGGTTTGGAGGGACGGGTAGTGGGTCAGTTTGAAATTTCAGTAGTTGTTGAGCGAAACAGCACGGTTCCGTCTTCGGTCGCAATCTCGCGCACCTCCGACGCATAGAAAAAGTCGCTCTCGCGGTCCACATGCGCGTCTGCAATGTTGGTTGATATGTGGTCGAACTCGTCTCCGGCGTCACGACCGGGGACAATATTCAACACCCGAAGTGCGGCACCATTGCTTAGCCTGACAATCGACTCGGTTCCGTTTCGAGAGAGCAGAAGTTTGACGGCGTATTCCCCTTCGCGAGGCGTCATGTCGTCTCATACCTTTTCTTGTAAGGCCCGCGCACGGTCGGCTTCTCAGCTTCCTTCGCTTCAATCAGCGCGACAATATTCCCAAAGCTTGTCAGTCACGCCAGCGGCCATGGCCGGCGTAACACGCAGCGTCTTATGGATGCGCACGAAGTTGTAATACACGAAGTGCAGCGCGATCGCGTTAGCGTGGGCTTCCACCTTCTTTGAGAGGCCGTTGGTCAGGCGGGTGTCCCGATGAGCACAGCCCGCACGTCGGCGCGGCCACCGGCACGGCCTTCCCTTCTCCAGTTAGGTTGCCGTCGCAGACGCGGGTCGCTGGGCTTCATCAATGGAATCGGTACAATTCCACTTCGACAAAGCGCGAACTTTTGACCGCGCTCGTCACGGCCGCTTCGCGGCCGAATGTTGTACTATGAACAGGCGGTTAGAGCCTGGAGCGCAAGGCATACATCGCCAGCAGCCGAGAACAGGAACCGCAATCACGGCGCCGGATCCTCAATCTGCGGCTCGCCTTCGACTGTGGGCTGGTGCAGCCAGTCATTGAGCAACACATAGGCGACTGCGAGCAGCACAGGGC
>NZ_JBFULQ010000678.1:0-2542 GCF_054049815.1 Mesorhizobium sp. P5_C1
CCAACTGGTTCCTGACATCATTGTGTCAGGAGAAGCGATTCCACTCAACGAGACAAAGTGTACAAAATGTTGCGATTGCGCATTTTTGACAGCACATGTTACACATTGTAAACAATATTGGGGATTCATTTACGCCTAAGGCGTCCGTTCGGCAGCTTTGGCGCAAATTTTTCCTCCTGATTCGCGGAGCCAAGTGATGGACAAACGAGATCTGTCAGCGATCTTTCGGGAGCGTCTGAAGCTGCTCCTGACACGGTCCGATCTCAACCAGTCATCTTTCGCGACCGCGGTCGGCATCGATCGGTCGGCCCTGTCGCAACTGCTGTCCGGCGCCTCGACACGCCTGCCCCGGGCGGAAACCCTGCTCAATATCGCTGCCGAGTTCAAAGTGTCGCTGGACTGGCTGCTTGGCCTCAGCCAGGACGAGGGTGTCACCGGCGAGATCCGCGAGAGCCTGGAGATCGAGGAAGCGCGCGACGGCTTCGACCGCACGCTGCTGGCAAAGTGGTTCGCCGAGGCGGCCGGTACCAAGATCCGCTATGTGCCGGCAGGCATCCCCGATCTTCTGCGAACACACGCGCTCGTCGACTATGAAGCCAACATCACCAACAGGAGCCGTCAGACGCAAGCCAACGAAACCCAATACCGCATCGACTACAACCGGCGGCCGGAAACCGACATGGAAGTCTGCATGCCGCGCCATACGCTGGAGATCTTCGCCCGCGGCCTGGGCGTGTGGGACCGTTTTCCAGAGGCCGACCGCCGACAACAACTCGCCCACATGGCAACGCTGCTTGACGATCTCTACCCGACCTTCCGCTTGTTTCTGTATGACGGCCGCATGCGCTATTCCATTCCCCTCACCATCTTCGGCCCCTATCGGGCGGCTATCTATGTCGGCGACATGTATGTGGTGCTGAACGCCACCCAGCCGGTCCAGGCCTTGACCCAGCATTTCGACAATCTGATCCGTGCCGCCGACGTCAACCCGCACGAAGCCGCCGCCTTCGCGCGCAATCTGGCCGACATGTCCTTTACATCAGGCTCTGCCTGATCGAAGGCAATCGAGGGTCGTTCAACCAACGCCCGGCCGTCGACATCGCCAGTCAAGCGCCGCAATATCATTGACTACACATAAAGACTTCTTTATATCCTTATTCGAATTTCAAAACATGAAAGCCAATCCGATGACGACGACCAACCCGATCGATGCGCTGCTGGCTGAAAAGGGCGTGCTGTTGGCCGATGGCGCCACCGGCACCAACCTGTTCGCCATGGGGCTGGAGGCTGGCGAAGCGCCGGAGCTGCTGAACGAGACGGCGCCCGACACCATCACCAGCCTGCACCAGAATTTCGTCGATGCGGGCGCCGACATCATTCTCACCAATTCCTTCGGCGGCACCCGTCACCGGCTGAAGCTGCATCATGCGCAGGACCGCGTGCACGCGCTGAACAAGCGCGCCGCCGAGATTGCGCGTGCTGTCGCCGACAAGGCCGGCCGCAAGGTGATCGTCGCCGGCTCGGTCGGTCCGACCGGTGAATTGCTAGTGCCGCTTGGCGCCATGACCTATGACGAGGCGGTCGATGCCTTTGCCGAACAGATCGAGGGTCTCAAGGCCGGTGGCGCCGAAGTCGCCTGGATCGAGACCATGTCGGCTCCCGACGAGATCCGCGCCGCTGCCGAAGCCGCCATCCGCGTCGGCCTGCCCTACACCTATACCGGGTCCTTCGACACCGCCGGCCGCACCATGATGGGCCTGCTGCCGAAGGACATCCACGGCGTCGTCGACGGCTTGTCGCAAGCGCCGCTCGGCGTCGGTGCCAATTGCGGCGTCGGCGCCTCCGACATCCTGGCATCGCTGCTCGACATGACCGAGGCGAAGCCGGAGGCGACTGTCATCGTCAAGGGTAATTGCGGCATTCCCGAATTCCGCGGCACCGAGATTCATTATTCCGGCACGCCGGAACTGATGGCCGACTATGTCAGGCTTGCCGTCGATGCCGGTGCGAAAATCGTCGGCGGCTGCTGCGGCACCTCGTTCCAGCACCTTGCCGCCATGCGCAAGGCACTCGACGCGCACACCAAGGCGGATCGTCCGACCGTTGGCGCGATTGTCGAGCGCATCGGTCCGATGCGCAACAAGGTGGCGACGGAAAACACCGTCGAAACCAGCGAAGCCCGCCGCGAGCGTCGCCGCAGCCGGGCCTGATCTTATCGTTTCTGATTATTCGCTGTTGTCGGCGTAACTCGACTGCGCCGACTTGAAATCGGTACCGGCGCCGGCGGCCGTATCGCCGCGCATTGTCATAAGTGCGCCCGATGCAGTGGGGTCGGAGATCTGCTCCAGCATGACGCGAAAACGATCATTGTTCAGCGCTGATATGGCGGTGTTACGCGCTTGAGCGACATCGTCGCTGATGCGCCTGGATTCCGCCGATGGCGTGGAGGCTGGCGATCCAAGTGCCGGCATATCTCGGGTTATCGAGTTCGCAACAGTCCTGATCAGCAATTCCGGCCCCCTCAAGCCCAAACATTAGCCTC
>NZ_JBFULQ010000679.1:0-2539 GCF_054049815.1 Mesorhizobium sp. P5_C1
GTGTGCGCCAGATTGAGATGCGCGCCTTCGAAAAATTGCAAAACGCAGTGAAGGTTACCTATGCGAAACGGGACGCCCCCAGGTCGCTGTCGGTGTGAAATGACACGACGGGAGAGGGGTCGGCTGCGGAGCGCAAATCGGCGCTGAGCAATGCCAATCAAGCCGGCACCAAATTCCTGTCGCCCAAAAGTGCGCAGGACACCTTGCATCCTAGGCCGCGAAGGACTGCCCGCAGAGCGCACTGACGGCTTCCCATGCAATCAAGAGAGATTGTTTGTAGTTATAAGATATACAAAAATCAAACAAGCGTATCATGCTGAAGAGCATCTCCCGTATCTATATTAATATTGCTTTCAGCAACTAAGAAAGCTTCAACTACAGGAGCGTATTATGAAAAGATCAACATCATTCTTGGCGACGATCGTCATGGGCGCAATGCTGGCGGCTGGCTCAGCGACGGTCTCGATGGCGCACGGCGGTGGTGGCGGCCATGGCGGTGGCGGCGGCTTTGGCGGCGGCGGTCATGGTATGAGCATGGGCGGTGGCGGCCATGCCGAAGGCTTTGGCGGTGGCCACGGCGTAGGCTTTGCCAATGGCGGTCGTGTCGCAATCTTGGGCGGCGGCGGCCATGTCCGTGGTGTCCATGTCGGCGACGGTCATAGGTTCGGAAGGGACCGCGGTTTCGGCAGTGATTTCTATGACGACGGCTACTGCGGTTACCCGTACCCATACAATGAGTATCGCACCCTTTACCCATTTTGTCCGTGAACCACCACGGCCTCTTCGAATCCGGACTCCACAGTGCGAGTGGGGACCGGATTCGAACACTGAAGGTTTTGGCTCGCACGTCTGCAGAACTATGGCCTGACTGGAAATATTTTCAAAGAGTCCATGAATTCTCAATCCGAAGGAGTCTATCGTGAGAAAATCAGCAACAATATTGGCAAAGATTACTTTGGGCGTGATGCTGGCGACCGGCTCGGCGACGGTCTCCATGGCGCGCAGCGGCGGCGGAGATGGTCCTACCGTACACTTCAGCAGCGGTGCCATTGGCAACCGCCAGCACCACAAGGTCCTTTTTGGCGGTCGGGAAGCTGGCGACCGGGAATATGATAACCAGCTCTGGTTGAACGACGACACCGACACTGCTTACTGCTCGTTCGACGCTGTGAACCCGAGTTACTACGGATCCAATGGTATCTGGCACTCTTGCCTGTAACCCAATTCAGCCGGCCGCCCTGGAAAATCGGTCTCGAAATGCTCGGGCCGAGATTGGTTGTGATCGCATTGGCCGTCAGCTGGTTCCCAGCCTTGGGCGTCGAAGGCGGCCGATCCATTCAACTTAATCGATAGAATTCCGCCACCGCCACGCCGATGTCGGCGGTGGCCGCGTGAATATCCGGGCACCGTCGCGCGATATCGGAAGGAATGCTGGCAGGCTCCGGCACCACTTTAGTAGACCTTTCCAACCGCCAATCCATGGTCCGACCCCGCGCCCCGTCGCGGTTAACGCACGTTCATATTGAGCAGCCAGCGCATCGTCGGGTTGATGAAAGGGCGAGGCCCATTCCGACAAGGAGCGCGACCTTGTCCAAATCTCACAAATGCTCGGAGTCGGCGTGCGAATAGGGAAATCCAGCCGCCTTTAGAGAAGAGCGCTTCCCCTCCATCTGGCATCATCTCGATCTGACCGGGCGAAATCCGACCCAAACGACACGAGGAAGTGCTGCCTGCACATATGAAATCCTTGGCCTCAGGCAGTCAGGGCGGTGGGATTAGTACGATGTTCTCCGCCCCTACCTAGACACATGAAACGACGGTAGTTCCAATGCGAAATGAGTATGACGTTGCGATGCCAATCTTGCTGATTACCGTTGCGTTCGCTCTCTTGTTCAGCGGGCCGAGCTTGGCGCAAATCAGCACCACGCCCGCGACAGGACTGACATCGCCGCTTTCTGCAATTGGTTCGCCCCTCAATCCGGTTGCTATTCCCTTGGGCGCGGTCGAGCTCGATCCGGGTGGCTTGACGGGTAGCACCGTGGGCATCGGGGATAGTTCCAACAACTCCGGGTGTACCAATGTCTTGGCGCCAAGTGTTTTGGCATCAAGTTCCGAAGTTGCGGCAGCGACTTCCGCCCTTTCCACTTTCGACGGCGGAGGCATGAACGCAACCACATCCACGAGCGGGACGTCGTTTGTGAACCCGACGGTTTCAACAGCGTCGGGCACCTGCAACTCGACGGCGTCGAGCGCGTCGTCTTTCGGCACCACAGCGACACCATCGATGACCACCGGGACATCGTCCACGAGTCTTGGGGCCGCAGTTGGGATTCCGCTGGGGTCTTCGGAACTCAGCAATTTGGGAGTGAGTTCGCCAATTGGCATTCCAACACCCGCGTTGGCCGATCCGGTAACAAATCCACAGGTAGCGATTCCTATGCTCAATGTATCAGGCACATCATGTGGCAGCACGGGGCTGACGGGCATTAGCGGCACGCCGTCGACATCCGGCTGCTGAAAGAACTGATCCCTTAAGAGC
>NZ_JBFULQ010000680.1:0-2538 GCF_054049815.1 Mesorhizobium sp. P5_C1
TTCCAAGATTCTTCGCGGGACAGACCGCCGTCTTCGTGCAGTCGAAAACCCGAGGCGCTGTCGTAGAAGCGTCCTTGGCCCCGGTTTCGGCCAACACCTCACAGACGGGCTACTTCATTCTTGGCGGGCTCACCGCCATCGCGCTTTGTGTGCTGCTGCTCCACTCCCAAAGGATCGACCAAGTCCGCCGCGGCTTCTTCTTGTGGTGCGGTCTGCACACGGGCATGGGGCTGGTCGATTTTATCGGTAAGAATGCAGGATTGGGAGACTTGCTGGCCCCGATCAGAACCGCCAATTACGCACTCATAACGGAAGCGGTCGAGCAAGGATTCGTGCGGATCACGGGACCATTTGCGGAGGCCTCTTCGTTCGCCAGCGTTTCCCTCGCCTGCCTGGCATTCTGCTACACCTACTGGCGAAAGACCAAGTCACGCCTTGCCCAGTGGCTGGCGGGCATCCTGCTCTTCCTGACCATTCTGTCGACTTCATCGACCGCTTACGTCGGTCTTACTCTCCTGTGCCTTCCGGTCGCCTTCTCGATGTTGGTTTCAGTCCTCAGGGGGCGGGTTGAGCGCGAGGACATAATGGTAACCGCTCTGATGGCGATTGGCGTGGTCGCCATCATGGGCGTCAGCCTCTACCATTCCGGAGCCTTGGAGCCTTTCGTCAGGCTGATCAACAGCACCATCATCAACAAAGCGGATTCTGCCTCAGGCCATGAGCGCACCTATTGGAACGTCAAGAGCCTGCAGTCCTTCCTGGACACCAGCGGCCTTGGTGTCGGTTTCGGCAGTTCCAGGGCATCGAGCTGGCCGATCGCAGTCCTTTCCCAACTTGGCCTGTTCGGATCGCTGATGATGGCGATCCTGCTCGGCGTCCTGGTCAGTGGATTGGGACGGATGCGGGAATGGGTGGATCCGGAAACCGAAGCGGTCGTGACGAGCGTCAKGAATGCTTCGCTCGCCGGCATAATTGCCAGTTCACTGTCGGGTGGCAGCGCCGATCCGGGCATCCTCTTCTTCATCGCACTTGCCGTGGTTTGCGCCACGAGGGTCCATGCTCGACGTACGTTGACAGCGTTTGAGCGAACCGCCTGGCATCAGACAGCGGCAGAGGCAGCATGAATAGTCTCGCCGTCTGGCACGGTGTAACCATGGCGTAGCAACGGAGGCAACTCCGCTCCACGGGATCGCCTCGTCGGCTGAGGAACGGACGGTCCCAACAGCCTAGTTGGTCTTCAGCTTGCCGACCCGATTTTCGGCGATCCAGCGGGCGGCCAGGACCAACGCGCCCATGCTGAAATCCTTGCCATGCCTGGCGACCATCTCTTCCGACAGCTTGGCCAGCCGTTCGAAGAATTCGTCCTTGCTCTCGTCCTCGGCGGTGAGTTCGGTCTGCATGTCATTCTCCTGTTTCATGTGGACTGCGTCCGCTATTTGAACATCTGCGCGGGAAAGGTGACGATGGCCGCGGTGCCGTCGACGGTGCCCATCGCCAGATGCCGCCCGTCGCCGGACCAGGCGAGAGCAGTGACAGCGCTGCCCAGGGGTCTGACGAGAAGCTCGTCGCGCGACCCGATCTGGGCGACGATGATACGGCCGTTGGCGTAGCCCGCCGCAATCAGCATCTTCTCGGGGTGCGCCGCCACCGCTTCGACCAGAACCAGCCCGGCGCGACCCGTCTCCAATGCGCCCGAGGTTTCACCGCCAAATGGCGGGGCGGTCATCGACCAGCCGGCGATCCGGAACGCGCCCGAGGCAAACAGCGCATTTGCCGGCGCGCTCCAGCACACCGTCCGAACGGGCGATGGAAATCCCGCGACGATATCGGCTCGGCCATCGGCCAGGCTGATCAGCGCAAAGCCGCCAGTCTCCAGCCCGCAGGCCAACCAACGCCCGTCGCCGCTCCAGCGGATCGATACCGGGCGCGATGAAAGAGAAATGTCTCGTATCAAGGCAGCGTCGCCTTCGACCGACCAGATCGACAGCCCCTCATCAAGGCCGCAGGCGAGGTGTCTCCCACCAGGCGAGAACGCAAGGGCGTCGATGGACGATGTCGTGGCATGTTTCAGCGTCACCGCATCGCCCTGGCCGCTCGACAGGAAGACATCCTTTCCGTTGCTGACGGCCGTCAGCGTCGACCGGGTGCTGTAATCCATAGCCACGATCGGCCCGTCGATCTTGACGAGGGGTTCCGCGACCTCTCCGCCAGCGGTCAGAGGCAACGCTTCGCCGCTGGCCGCGCCGACCAGAAAACCGGAATGCGCATGGGCGGCGAGCGGGACGTCGCCATCTCCGAATGCCGCCGTGGCGATCAATGGCACTGATGGCTTTTCCCGGGGGCGGATCGTCGTCTGGCCGAGATCGTTGCTCACCCTGATCCGCGACTCCGGCGGCTCGTGATCCGCGACCGCGGCAATGGCGACGGTTCCATCGACGGAGGTGAAGGCGACAGCCGAACCGTCGGCGCTGATGCGCAGATCGGCGATCGCCGACGGCCGCTGCCAGCTGCGGGCCAGAAGGTCGAACAAGGTCAGGT
>NZ_JBFULQ010000681.1:0-2534 GCF_054049815.1 Mesorhizobium sp. P5_C1
GTCGGGCGCTGTGTCGACCAGCGTACCGTCGAGGTCGAACACGATGATCGGGCGAGTCATGGTCAGTCCTGGGCCAAGTTCATGCAAGTGGCAGGCGATAGCGGCTGCGGCGCGTCAAGGCAAGCGGGATGGGGCAAGCCGGCTGAGTCGTTCGGGCAAGCCAGCCCCGCCGGACCGGGTATTTCGTGGCTTGCCGCCAGACATGAAAAACCCGCCATGGCGGCGGGTCGTTGGCGCGAATCAGCACCATGGATAGATATGTAGCATAGCTGCCTTCACCGGGTCAAGAAAAAATTCCTATCGGAGATACCTGACGCATTGCCCCTGACCGTGCGTTGCCAGAACATCCATGCTGCTCGTCGCCAGGGAGTACGCCGCTGCCAAAGGCTTTGACCCGACCGGCAAAAATGCTAGGAGCCCAGCAGCGAATTTCCGGGGCAGCAAGCGGCATGGATGCAAGACAGTTGAAGGTCGAAGCCGCGCGGGCAGCGCTCGCCTATGTGAGCGACGGCATGCGGCTCGGAATCGGCACCGGCACCACCGCCGAAGAGTTCGTGCGGCTGCTTGCCGAGAAGGTCGCCACCGGCATGACCGTCATCGGCGTGCCGACGTCGGAGCGCACCGCGTTGCTCTGCCGCGAGCTTGGCGTGCCGCTGTCGACGCTGGAGGAAACGCCGGAACTCGATCTCACCGTCGATGGCGCCGATGAGGTCGATCCGGCGCTGACCCTGATCAAGGGCGGCGGCGGCGCGCTGCTGCGCGAGAAGATCGTTGCCGCGGCYTCCCAGCGCATGATCGTCATTGCCGACCAGTCGAAGATGGTCGAGACGCTCGGCCGGTTTCCACTGCCGATCGAAGTCAATCAGTTTGGCCTGCGCGYAACCGAAATCGCGATCGGCACCGCGGCTGAAAAGCTCGGCCTTTCCGGTCCGGTTATATTGAGGATGACGGGGGGCCAGGCTTTTGTTACAGACGGCGGCCATTTTATCCTCGATGCATCTTTTGGCCGCATTCCGGATACAAGAGCGCTTTCGAATGCTCTCCACGCCATTCCGGGCGTGGTCGAGCATGGTCTTTTCATCGGGCTGGCGTCAGCGGCCATCATCGCCGGCGGCGACGGTATCCAAACTGTCCATGCCGCCCGAAAACCAGGGAGTTCTACCGATCATGATGTTGCATAACCGGGTTCGCAGCCTTTGCGCCGTTCTGGCGGCTACGGCCGTTTTCGCCTTCTCTTCGCCGGCGTTTTCGCAAGAAGTCACGGACTCGCACCTGAAGGCCGCCCGCGCGGCGGTAGCGGCGATCCACGCGACCGACCCGTTCGACAACATCCTGCCGCAGGCGGCAGCCGCGCTCGAATCGCAGCTCATTCAGAAGAACCCGGACATGCAGGAGCTGATCGGCAAGACCATCAACGAGAAGGCGCTGGCGCTCGCCTCGCGCCGCGCCGACCTCGAGAAGGAAGCCGCACTCGCCTACGCAAAAGTGTTCTCCGAAAAGGAACTGACGGATATCGCCGCCTTCTACAGTTCCGATTCGGGCAAGAAGCTGCTGGATAGCGGCCCGACCGTGACCCGTGAACTGGTCAAGGCAGCCGACATCTGGCAGAACGGCCTCGCACGCGATCTCGCTCAGCAGGTTGGCGAGACGTTGGCCGCGGCCGCCAAGGCCAAGGCGCCGGCAGCCCCTGCCGCAGCACCCGCGGACGCAGCCGCGCCTGCGGATGGCGCTGCACCCGCCGATGGTTCGGCTCCGGCAGACGACACGCAGAACTGATCTTGCGTTTCCAAATGGCCTTGCGGCCATCGATGAAGCCCGGCTTGTCCGGGCTTTTCTTTTGCTGCCTGGCGGCCTACCTGTCACTGGATTTCTGAAGCTTGAGGAGCCGCCAGATGGCCGGTTACGACTACGATCTTTTCGTCATCGGCGGCGGCTCGGGCGGGGTGAGGGCGGCGCGCGTCGCGGCCGCACTCGGCAAGCGCGTCGGCATCGCCGAGGAATACCGCTATGGCGGCACCTGCGTCATCAGGGGCTGCGTGCCGAAAAAGCTCTATGTCTATGCATCGCAATTTCCCGAGCATTTCGCCGACGCCGCCGGCTATGGCTGGACGGTGCCGGAGGCGAGTTTCGACTGGCAGACGCTGGTCGCCAACAAGGATCGCGAGATCAGCCGGCTGGAGGCGATCTACCAGAGGAATGTCGAGGGCGCCGGCGGCGAGGCCTTTCACTCGCGCGCCATGATCGTCGATCCGCATGTCGTGCATCTCCTGGGCGAAGATCGCACAGTCACCGCCGACCAGATCCTGATCGCCACCGGCGGCCGCCCGGCGCCGCATCCGGCGCTGCCCGGGCATGAGCATTGCATCTTCTCCAACGAGGCTTTCGATCTCAAGCAGCTACCCAAGGCGATCATGATCGAGGGCGGCGGCTACATCGCGGTCGAGTTCGCCAACATCTTCCACGGCCTCGGCGTCGACACCACGCTGGTCTATCGCGGCAAGGAGATCCTCAGCCGCTTCGACATGGACCTGCGG
>NZ_JBFULQ010000682.1:0-2533 GCF_054049815.1 Mesorhizobium sp. P5_C1
CTCGAAACCTCATGCGAAATCARAAGCACAACCGGCTTTTCSGACTGCGGCAAGGGCRAAAACTSTARCCTRTCRACGACGGAAACTCCTCGCCGACCTTCGCGCCTGCCATCGTGCTGGTAATGCAGTAAAGGCGAAACCCCGRCGCTCGYGACGTCWGGATAACRYTCCCGATAATAAGCCGMATCAAAMARAGGCGATGCGYGCCAGCCCAKYGGCTCRCCGACCACTGCATAGTGYAAYGCTGGGTCCATACCGGCGGGCAAACGSTCRGCGTARAATTCAGCATCGAARCACGGCGACCGTCGGAAGGCTGCRGCAAGTTCTTCGGCTTCATRTTTGTTCGCGGGCAGCGGTTCCCCYAGAGCCGAAAGTTCCAGCCAGACATAAGCAGGCGGCTTGAACATCCCTRCCGTCTCGTAGAAGGGACKCARGAAATCGCCGTTGAATCGCGCATTTGGCTCCAATCCAATCCGCCAGCCGATTTCGGCATAGTGCCCCACCGGATCCCGCAGTTCCGGCCGGTTAAGGGAGGAACGGTAATAGTCGGCATCTACGAACCCCGTCATTTCCAGCATAGCGACGAATTCACGGCGAATTTCATCAGCCATTACRCTCTCGCGACTATTCATGGTGTGCGTCCCGGTCCAAGGACACGATTACGGACAAAGGCGCGGAGGGGGCGAGGAAAGAGCCGCGACGCGCCAAGTATCCCAAAGCGTCTCAGAATGGCCTCGAGGCGGTTGCGCAGGCCCAAGTAGCGTTGCTCCCATTCGGCAGCCTTKCGCTCCAACTCYGCAATCCGGCCTTCGCATTCRGCRTTTCGCTGTCGCAGTTCTTTGGCCTCGGCATCTTGTCTGAGACGCGATTCAGTGAGGAGSTTGGCGTGGYCCCGGAACGACGTTCTCAACACGTCTCGCTGCACGACTGCCGCAGCGAGTTCGGAGCGTACTTGCGCCAACTGGAACCGCAGTCGCTCGAGTTCAGCCGAGCGTGCCGACGCCGAAGACTGAATTTCGGTCGCCGTCGCATCAAAGGTCCCGGTGGGGTGCTGTTTGTCCCTAGCAGGTCCGGAGGTGCCCAGCGGCTCCTCAATGTCAACACGCCGCCCCGACTGCTCGACCTCCGCCTCATTCGCCGTAGCGGTTGTCARCCGTTCRMSGGTCSACTCTGCTTGCCGCGGCAGGACCCGTTCGAATATYTCTCCCATTTGATTGTCRCCAATTCCYCTCACTGGTCYAATSTGCSGCGCCACCTACCGCTGACCTGTCACGATGWATTACGCTACCACCTAGATCGGCGAGTGTTTGGCTCAAGCCTTCRGAAAAGGAGAGRGCAGGTCGCCACCCCAKCGTCTCCCGAATGAGCGAAATATCGAGCACGCTCACTGGAACATCGAATTTCCGACCGCGCTCATAGCGAACGTCCAATCTATGGGAGAGTTTTGATTCAAGTTCGGCAATGACCCCGTTAAGGCTGACGCCCTCGCCACTGCCGATGTTGAATACATGATGGCTGTCGAGCGGTGCTGCGCGTGACAGTGCAACCAGGCCTGCCGCAGCATCGGAGATGTGAAGGAAATCACGCACGACTTCGCCATCGCCCCAGACGATTATTGGCTGCTGCGACAATGCGTGGTGTAGAAACGTCGTTACCGCACCCTGGCCTCTTGCCAAATTCTGCCCCGCTCCAAAAGGATTGGCCAGACGTGCGACACGACAATCGAGTCCGTAGAGAGCTCGATAGGTACCCAGATACAGTTCAACAGCGGCTTTGCCAGCGCCGTAGGCGGTAATAGGGTTCAAACGGTGGTCTTCATGCACCGGAACGCGCAGCAGTTTGCCGTAAACCGTACCGCCGGACGAAGCGAAGATCAGCCTTGGCGCCTGCGCGCCTTTTTTTCGAAGCGCCTCCAGCAAACCCAGCGTTGGCGCGACATTGGTCGACAGATCAAGGGTGGGATCGTTGTTGGCGCTGGCGGGGACGGATGACCAAGCATAATGGTGAATGACGGTGACCCCGTCGATCAGGCTGTCCCATTGCGCGTTGGCAAGGTCGAAACTGCGCCATGTGATTCGCTCGTCAAGTGCAGGAGTAAATGTCGGTTTCGAAAGCGAGCGCCCGGCTAGAACGACTTCATGCCCACTTCGCACCAGGATTGCAGCAACATGCTGGCCAATGAAACCGCCTCCACCAAGAATCAGATGTCGTTCGACGTCGATAGGCTTTTCTGCTTTAGAAGACATAAGGATATGCTCTGCCGCTCCCGAACACGATTAACTGCGATTGCGGGAAACCAGAATAGTGAACCGCAATTCTTGATGGGCAGGTGTCCGTACCCTGACTTCAACAATGCGTCAAACCATATTGGTTTGACAGATTGATTTCATTGAAGCGTCGGGCGTTCTGCTGGTGGAGCGATCTGCGGAGTGCAGCGGGCGTCAAATGCGGTTCGTTCCGATCAAGGGCGCAGAGCAGCAGGGCGTGCCCTTGATAAATCGGACCCGTGATCTCTGATCCAGCTGCTCTCGAA
>NZ_JBFULQ010000683.1:0-2532 GCF_054049815.1 Mesorhizobium sp. P5_C1
GGACAAGGATGGCCTGCCGGTCCAGGGACGATGGTAATCCGGCTATTCTGGTCATCAATCGAAGGCGCTTTGCATTCTGGTCCTGCTGAGGATCGTACACTTAGATCAAACCGCCTCAAAACGTCAATTCCGTGACTGATCGCTGAACCGGGTTCCGCATTTTCGCGCGAAAGACCTCGGGTTTTGATGTGAAGCGCACGATAACAAAGGCTCGGTGGAGCGGTCTTTTCCGGTCTCGATGATCTCGCAGTGATGGGTGTGACGATCCAACAGGCCTGTGGTCATCCTGGCGTCGCGGGCGGAGGCTCTGGCTCGTCACGGCAGGCCCGGGTTTGGCTGTTCGGCACCGGGTGCGCCCAGATAACGGCTCCGTTCGCGGCAAGGTTAAAGGCTTGCAGGAATCAGGCAAGCGAAGTTAGAATGCCAAATCAGCGCGGTGCGACGAACCGTTGCTTTAGCTTGAATGCCACGTTCGCGTATCGGGGTATAGCTCTGTTGGAATCAATTCCGGGCGCGGGACTTTGGAACGGCCTTCCTGGGACGGAGGCCGAGGAACACGTCGCTGGCAAGGTATCCTATCTCACCGTCCTCGACCGCCTGCACCAGGATCTGCGCCCCTCGCACTATCTTGAAATCGGAATTCGCCTCGGACGAAGCCTCGCGCTCGCCCGCGGCAGAGCGACAGGCGTAGACCCGGAGCCGGCGATCGATTGCACGCTGCCGTCCACGACCGAGATCGTCGCCTTGACCAGCGACGCGTTCTTCGCCTCGGCTCCACCGGATCTCGCGCCCGATTTCTGTTTTATCGATGGAATGCATTTGTTCGAATACGCGTTGCGCGACTTCATGAATATCGAGCAGCAGGCAGCGCCGGGCACCGTCGTCGTGATTGATGACGTGTTCCCCAATCATCCCGCGCAAGCGGAGCGCACACGCCGCACCCGTGTGTGGACAGGCGACGTATGGCGTCTGGTCGATGTGCTGCGGCGGTATCGCAGCGACCTATTCATCCTGCCTCTCGATACGTCCCCCACCGGCCTCCTTCTCATCGCGGGGCTCGACGCCACAAACCGGGTTTTGCCGCAGAACTATGACAAGATCGTACGCGAAGCGCTCGCGTTGCCGGGTCCGCCCTCCAGTGTGCTGGAGCGCATCGATGCGCTCGATCCGTCGTGCGAGAAGGTGGGCAATGTTCTTGCGGGTTTGAAGGAGGCGCGGCAGGCCGGCGCGAATGCATGGGATATCGCGGCAAGGCTGAAGACCATCATCAGGAAGCCTCAGCCGCGGATTTCGGTTCGGCTTTCGGTTGTCGTTGTCGGCTACAACATGGGCCGCGAACTTCCGCGTACGATCCGTTCGCTGTCGCCGCTGATGCAGTTTGGTATCGCGCCGGAGGACTACGAGGTCATTTTGATCGACAACGGCTCGACGCACCCGGCCGACGGCGCCCGGTTGCAGAGCCTTCTCCCGGGTCTCATCATGCGCTCGATGCCGGGGGCGACGGTATCCCCTGTTCCTGCGATCAATCTCGGCCTCTCTCTTGCGCGCGGCGACCTCGTCGGCGTGTGGATCGACGGGGCGCGCATCGCTTCTCCGGGACTCCTGGCGACTGCGCTCAGCGCGTCGCGCCTTCACGCCCGGCCCATGATTGGAACCGTTGCTTTCCATCTCGGACCAGACGTTCAAATGGAAAGCGTCAAGAACGGCTATTGCCAGACCACCGAAGACGCGATGCTGGCGCGGATTGCTTGGGAGGACGACGGCTACCGGCTGTTCGAGATCTCCTCCTTCGCGGGATCATCGGCGGGAGGCTGGTTCGAATTGCCGGCCGAAAGCAATGCCGTATTCCTGAGGGCCGAGCATTGGCGTGCGCTCGGCGGCTTCGACGAGCGGTTTGTGACTCCGGGCGGCGGCCTCGCCAATCTTGATATGTGGTCGCGCATCTGCACGGACACGAGCGGAGAGCTCATTATGCTGCTGGGCGAGGCGACATTCCATCAGGTTCACGGCGGCATCGCGACGAATTCCCCCAACCCGCCGCACCAATCCTTCCACGAGGAATATGTCCGTATTCGTGGCTGTCCCTTCGCCCGACCGACCCGCCGACCCCTGTATCTCGGGAGCCTGACGGATCAGGCCAAATCTAGCCTAAAGCATTCGATCGAACATTAGCGGATCGTCATCGCTCGATTTGACGCCAGGAATTGACGACCACGCGAATGCACGGCAGGGCTGGCTTGCAGCAGTAACGCAGGGAGCCTTGGTAAGCATTAACATGGTGAACGGAATTGATGCCAGAAGCAGGCCAATAAAGTCCGCACAGGATCCCTCTCGGATGACGACGTTCTGCTATATCGATCCGCCTTTCAACTTCAATCATCCGGACATTGCTAAATACCCACCCGAGGTGACCGGAAACCACCTGCTTAAATGCATGGCGACACGTTTGGGCTGGTCGGGCTTCACCCACCGCAGACTGCTCGATGTTGGTTGCGGCGTCAGATTCGCACGCACGATCGCAAACCTCGATCT
>NZ_JBFULQ010000684.1:0-2531 GCF_054049815.1 Mesorhizobium sp. P5_C1
ACGGCGTCGGCGGCGCGCGCACCGGAAACTGCGAGCAGAGCCGCAGCGGAGCCGAGGAGAAGGCTCTTGATGTTCATTTTCTGACCTCCAGTCAGAATCGAACAAAACAGCGTTGCCTTCAGTGCATTTTTGGCACGGAGTTGCGTTCCGACGGCAACGGATTGCCTGCCTATCTATCTGATTTAATAGGATGATTTTTGATTGGCCGCCTTCGAGGCAGGCAGAGATGGCGGAGAGGATGGGATTCGAACCCACGAGAAGCTTTTGACCTCTACTCCCTTAGCAGGGGAGCGCCTTCGACCACTCGGCCACCTCTCCGTTGCGCCGCTGGATAAAGAAAAGCGCCGGCACAATCAACAAGCCCGCGTCATTATATGGAAAAATAAGAACGCACCGAGCTGCGGCTTTCCTTCGATGCGGCGGTTCTGCGGCAGTTTCCTGGCTGGCGACTCGGCGCCTTGCCATGATTCCGTCGGCCGATTGTCGGATTCGGCTGGAAACAAGCGGTTGCCGCGGCCCCAATGGTTAACGAGAGCTTTCTGAGTGAGGCCAAATCGTGTCATTTGTGCAACAACGCCAGGGGATAGCAGCCGAACAGCCCTTTCGCCGGTACGATCGTGGTTGAACGCCGCCGTCTCATGGGTAATGTCGAATTCGAAGGAGCGGCGCGGTGCGCATCTTTTTCGGTAGTGGGGATGGGGCAGGGAACGCTGTCCTTCAGCAAAGAATACCCAGACCCGTTTTTTAACTTTTGACTGGAGGTCAGAAAATGAACATCAAGAGCCTTCTCCTCGGCTCCGCTGCGGCTCTGCTCGCAGTTTCCGGTGCGCGCGCCGCCGACGCCGTCGTCGTCGCCGAGCCGGAGCCCGCTGAATACGTCAAGATCTGCGACGTCTACGGCGCTGGCTACTTCTACATCCCCGGCACCGAAACCTGCCTGCGCATCGGCGGCTATGTCCGTTACGACATCGGCGGCGGCGACGTCGGCTCGTTCGATGGCGCAAGAAGCGCTGATCACATGGATGCCGGTGAGAGCAACGACACCTGGCGCAAGCGGGCCCGTCTCTCGCTGAAGACCTGGACCGGCCAGGAAACCGARCTCGGYACCTTGAAGACCTACACCGAGACCCGCTTCAACTTCAACAATGCCAACGCCGACACGAGCCCCTACATCAACGAAGCCGGCAACTCGGGCGCTTCGCTGAACTTCGCCTGGATCCAGCTCGGTGGTCTCCGCGTCGGTAAGGACGAATCGGCTTACAACACCTTCATCGGTTATGCCGGCGAAGTTATCCAGGATACGCTGGTTCCCTACGGCGKCTTCGACACCAACGTCATCCAGTACTACTTCGATGCTGGCAACGGCTTCTCSGCCGTSGTCTCGCTCGAAGAAGGCTATGGCGCYTACACGATCGACAGCTAYGTTCCGCATGTCGTCGGCGGYGTGAAGTGGACGCAGGGYTGGGGCGCYATCACCGGYGTCRTCGCTTATGACAGCAACTACGAAGAAGTGTCCGGCAAGGTTCGCTTGGACGTGAAGGCGTCTGACGCTGTCACGCTGTGGATCATGGCCGGTTACGGCACCGACGACAACCTCAGCGACGGGACCYTGGCTTTCCCGGCYRRCGGTCGCGGCWTSTACAAGCAGTGGGGCGGCAACTGGGCAGTGTGGGGCGGTGGCACCTACAAGTTTAACGAGAAGACCTCGTTCAACGCTCAGATCTCGTATGACGATTGGAAGAATCTCGGCGTCGCCGCGAACATCGCCTACGACATCGTCCCCGGCTTCACGGTTACGGCCGAAGTCGACTACCTCAATGCAGGCAAGTTCGACGACGCCGACTTCTCCAACTGGACCCATGCCGACAAGAAGAGCAGCGTCGGCGGTATCCTCCGCTTCCAGCGCTCGTTCTAAGGGCTGGTTCTACACAGGTGAAATCCAGCCCGGGCGCACAAACGCCCGGGCTGTTTTTGTTTCGTGACTGGGTCAAGGCAGACAGAAGGAACAGGGGGTAACGGTAGCTGAATAGGGTCCGTGGGTGATTTCGTGGGATCCGCTGATGGGCGGATGAAATCACAACTGCGTGATTCAAATCTCTTGAAAGGACGCCTCCAAGCGGGTAGGGCTGATCTATCCCACTCGGGGGTGTGGCAAATGATGACGACCGAAGCGATTCAAGAGGGTGAGCCTTCTGATCATTTTTCGATGTTTTCTTCTCAAAATGCGAATATACGATACAGTTACAACAAGATCAGAGAAGTAAAGTCGTATAGGGTTCGAGAGCTCTTTTTAGCATACCGGGACATATTATGGGATGATGGGCGGCATAAGTACAATGTCAGCTCTTTCATCGGCGAGATAGATGAGCTTCTCCTTGGGGAGCGATTCAGCGCCTTTGACCAGAGTACCCTGGACAACCTCATTGGTACCTTGCGCCAGCGCGGCAACAGCAACGCAACCATCAACCGAAAGATGGCTGCCCTTAGCAAACTGCTGCGCAAGGCATATAAGATGGGAGATATCCACAGCC
>NZ_JBFULQ010000685.1:0-2529 GCF_054049815.1 Mesorhizobium sp. P5_C1
GGAGACAGGACTGCATCTTACATAGGTGTACCCATCAAGTCTGGCGAAAAAACGCTGGGGGTTATCAGTGTACAGAGCTACCTGGAGAATGCGTTTGACGAAAATGACGTACGCCTTCTGCAGACGGTCGCCTCCAACATGGGGGTCGCCATTGCCAATGCCCGCCTATTTAACGAAACACAGCGCCTGCTACGAGTGACCGAGGCCCGCGCCGCCGAGCTTGGTGCTATCAGCACGGTCAGCCAGGCGCTGATTGCGGAATCCGAACTCGAAAGCACGATCCAGCTGATCGGCGACCAGATGCAGGAAATCTTCGATGCAGATATCGTCTATGTCGCTCTGCTCGACCCGGAAACCAAGCTAATCCATTTCCCCTATCAGTTTGGCGAGGCCTTCAATACGCTAACCCTCGGTGAAGGGCTGACAAGCAAGATCATAGAAACTGGCCACCCGCTGCTTATCAATCAGGATGTTGCAGAACGCGGTGCTCAGATCGGGGCCACCCCCGTCGGCAAGGATGCCTTGTCCTATCTGGGAGTTCCGATCAAGACGGCGCAAGGCACGCTAGGAGTGATCAGCGTGCAGAGCACTACCCGGGAGGGCATATTTACCGACGACTCGCTCCGCTTGCTTTCCACCATTGCCGCCAATGCCGGTGCTGCCCTGCATAACGCGCAGCTATTTACTGAGCTCAAACAGCTATCCCTTGCGCTGCAGCAAGCAAAGGAGGCGGCCGAGGCGGCAAATGAGGCGAAGAGTTCTTTTCTGGCGACCATGAGCCACGAAATCCGCACACCAATGAACGGCGTGATCGGAATGAGCAACTTGCTGCTCGGTACAAACCTTGACCCCGAACAACGCGAGATCAGCGAGACGATCAGCCACAGCGGGGAGGCGCTGCTAACGATCATCAATGATATACTTGATTTTTCCAAAGTTGAGGCTGGCAAGCTGGAGCTCGATCCAAGGCCCTTCGAACTGCGGGAATGCCTTGAGAGCGCGATTGACCTCGTAGCCTCCAAGACCGCGGAGAAGGGGCTCGACCTTGCCTACCTGGTGGAGCCCGGTACTCCCGACGGGATTGTCGCAGACAGCACGAGGCTGCGACAGATCTTGCTTAACATCCTCAACAATGCCGTGAAATTCACCGAACGAGGTGAAATCGTACTATCGGTGATGAAAGTTCCGCACGCAACTGAGGGTGCGGGCGCAGCCCACAGCGGAAGCGCGGAGGGGTTGTCCACCCTGCAGTTTTCAGTACGCGATACCGGCATCGGTATTCCCGAGGACCGATTGGATCGCTTGTTCAAGTCATTCAGCCAGGTAGATGCCTCGACGACGCGGCGCTACGGCGGGACGGGGCTAGGGTTGGCGATTAGCAAACGCCTGGCAGAACTGATGGGTGGGCAAGTATGGGTGGAAAGTGTTGAAGGGGCGGGTACAACATTCTTCTTCACGATCCGCGCCGCCGCTGCGCCCGCTCCTAGGCAGGCGCAAATGTCCGTGGCCAAAGTTGAACTCGCGGGCAAACGGTTGCTGATCGTGGACGACAACGCAACCAACCGGCGAATCCTATCTCTGCAGGCCCAATCCTGGGCCATGGTGCCACATACAACCGAATCGCCGCTTAACGCATTCGACAGGATTGCAAGCGGCCAACATTATGACGCCGTCGTGCTCGACATGAACATGCCAGAGATGGACGGTATTGAACTGGCCAAACGATTACGTGGGCTTGGTCAAAGCGGTGATCTGCCATTGATATTGTTGAGTTCCCTCGTACCCCTTGATGAGAGGAACAAGGCGGACATCGAAAGCATCAAATTCGCGGCCATGCTTCCCAAGCCGATCAAGCCCTCGCCACTCCTCAATGCTTTCATGTCAGTCTTTGCGGAGGCTCCTGTGCGACCCGCCCGGACCGATCAGCCGAAGGGACCGGCCCTAGATAGTTCGATGGCGGAAAAGTTTCCGCTTCGCATACTGCTTGTCGATGACAACAACACCAATAGAAAGCTTGGCTTCAAAGTGTTGGAGCGCCTTGGTTACCGACCGGACCTGGCAATCGACGGCCGGTCGGCGGTATCCACATACACGCAAGGCAGCCACGACGTCATTTTGATGGATATCGAAATGCCGGACATGGACGGTCTTGCGGCGACAAGATTGATCCGGGCGTCTGGTATCCAGGATGCGCGTCAGCCGTTTATCGTGGCCCTCACCGCCAACGCCATGGCCGGCGATAGGGAAAGGTATCTGGACGCCGGCATGGACGACTATCTCAGCAAGCCGCTACGCGTCGAGGACCTCATCGCCTCGTTGAACAAGGCGGTAGTGTCTGGTGGGCGCAGACCCGCTGGCGCAGCAAAGGATTTCGCGGTGCCCGGCACACCAAGCGGTGAAGAGGCAAATTAGGCGGCTGGCGCAACAACCCCAGGCTCCGTGGCGGCATTGTTTTCGAATTATGAGCTATCACTAAATTAGAATTGCTGCGACATTTAGCTTCTTGAGCACTAGGGGACATTGATAATC
>NZ_JBFULQ010000686.1:0-2519 GCF_054049815.1 Mesorhizobium sp. P5_C1
CGGCAAATGGTGACCGAGTAGCCTCCGTTTCGCGTTTTGTCGAAAAGCCAGACGCCGAGACGGCCCGCCAATACCTGGCGTCGGGACGATTCTACTGGAACGCCGGCATCTTCCTTTTCCGTGCCGACGCCATGCGGCAGGCCTTTCTCGATTTCCAGCCGGACATCTGGGAGACTGCGGAACGGGCCTACAAGACAGCGCGGACCGAGGTCTCGGGTCTGTACCTGCCACAGGGCTTCTACCTGGCTGTCCCCTCGACGTCGATCGACTACGCGATCATGGAGCATGCGGGCGACATCGCGATGGTCACGGCTTCCTTCCGCTGGAACGACCTTGGATCTTGGCAATCGCTGCTGGAAGCCAGCCCGACCGACGGCGACGGCAACGTCGTCATGGGCGACATCGTCGCCATGGATTGCGGCAACTCCTACCTCAGAAGCCAGGGCAGGCTGCTGACCGTCGTCGGAATGAAGGATGTAGCGATAGTGGCGACGCCGGACGCGGTGTTCGTCGCCCCGGTCAGCCACAGTCAGCACGTGAAGAAGGTCGTCGAACAGCTGGAGAAGAGCGGACGCCTCGAAACCAAATTCACCGCCTCGGAAGACCGGGTYATCATCAGCGGCTCATGGCGCAAGCGTGTCGAACACTGGCTCTTCGAAGAAACCCTGCCACTGTGGTCCACTGCCGGTGTCGACGATGTGCATGGCGGCTTCCACGAGGCTCTCGGCTTCGATGGAAGGCCGTTGGGCAAACCCAAGCGCATGCGGACGATGGCTCGCCAAATCTATGCTTTCGCGGTGGCCAAGGAACGCGGCTGGACTGGACCGGCCGACAAACTCATCGACCACGGTATCGACTTCATCGCGAAATACGGCCGCACCGACCGTGGCGGCTGGGTGCGCACGCTCAATGCCAACGGCAGCGTGGCTGACCCGACGGAGGACGCCTACGATCATTCCTGCGTGCTCCTGGCGCTGGCTCATGCTCATCGATGCGGCCATCAGGACGCCCTGCGGCTTGCACAACAGACATTTCATTTCGTCGACACCCATCTCGAGGACGACAGCCTGACCGGGTTCCTCGAGAGCCCCGGCTCCAACGGGGCACGGTCTTCGAACCCGCACATGCACATGCTGGAATCCTTTCTTGCTTGGTACGGCGTCACCGGCGACCGTGCCTATCTGCGACGGGCGGCACGCGTCATCGATCTCTTCCGGTGCCATTTCTTCGACCAGGAAAGCTGGACGCTTGGGGAATATTTCGACGCCGATTGGCTGCCCTTGCCGGGAGACAAAGGACAATGGACCGAACCAGGGCATCATTTCGAATGGGCCTCGCTGCTTGTCGAGTTCGCGCGGGCGAGCGGGCAAAAAGACCTGGTCGCCTACGCCAGGAAGCTCTATTCATCGGCGGTCGCCAGTGGATTGAACCGAGCCACAGGTCTGGCTTACGCAGCCGTATCGCGGCAGGGAATGCCTCTCGACCGGTTCTCCCGCAGTTGGCCGCAATGCGAAGCCGTCAAGGCAGCCGCCGCCCTGGACGGCATTGGCGGGCCTGATCTGAAACCCGAGATCGAAGCTCGCGTCGCGCGCCTGTTCAGATGGCATATCGATCCCGCACCGCTTGGCTTGTGGGTCGACAGGATCGACGAGCGCGGAAGATCCGTGGCGACGGAAGTCCCGGCAAGCATCTTCTACCATCTGGTGACGGCGTTGATGCAGTATCTGGACAAGACCGGTGGACAGGTCGAACCTTTCCCGCTTCCAGCTTTGGATGTGGGCAAGACAGGTCTGAAGCAGGTCCTCAGCCGCCGCTAATGCGCCGATCCTGGGATACGATGTTCGTGCCACTGTGGTCGTATACGGCGAACCTGAGCGACGCCAATCCAAAGAGGCTACGAGCAGCTATGCTTTCTCCTGCGTCGGCTTGTAACCACGGTAGCCCAGAGGTGGTAGGGAGGTGGTAACTACGGCTAATTCGGTATCCCGTGCCTCTGTGTCGTGGCTGCAAACCGGGATAGTATGCTTACAGGATGCCTCAAAGAGAGGCATTGGGCGACCTCTTCCGATCTTGGAGTTGCGGCAAACTCGTCGAGGCGTTGTAATTTTGAGCCTATGAACCTTCATGTCCGAACGGTTGAGACGCAACTATGGCAAAAAAAAAAAGCGCGTGCCAGGGCCAGCGGTGACCTCCTAAAACTGCTTGCTACCAGGCCGAGAGCGGTGGCGCTTGCCGCGCTGCACGTGAGTGAATCCGTGCTGCTGGAACTCGAAGCATCCGAGCTGTTGTCAGCGGCCGAGATCAGAGGATTGCTGAAGGACGCGTCGACGACGTTACGAAATGCCGCCGATCAGGTCGACAATCGCAGCTGTCTCATTGCCAGCGAAATCGTCGACTCCATGCGGGAAAGTTTCAAGAGAAACAAAACCTAGTCCTGCCGCCACATGCCAATTTCGAAGCGTGCCGGTGGCGAGCCGGTGGAACCTGCGCATTTTCATCGAAAAGCGCCATCGCTACAC
>NZ_JBFULQ010000687.1:0-2491 GCF_054049815.1 Mesorhizobium sp. P5_C1
AGTCAGGAGACTTGGCGGCACACCCGCGCCTGCCGGCCGTTCTCACCTCGGAGATGACTCGCCTCTATTCGGCGGGCTTCTGGCTGCTTTCGCTCGGAGGCAACGACGGCAAGAAGCCGATCATCGGCTATCAGAATCGGATGCGACATCCACTTGGGCTAGTATCCGACAAGATGGCCGCTGCCGGCAGCCATTCTTATGGCATCCGCCTCAGGGACATGATTGTTGTCGACGTCGACACGGACACGCCCGAGGCACGCCAGTATGTGGAGCGCCGGTTCGGCACATCGTCCGCGCGGACCAAGACCAGCCGAGGCTATCATCTCTACTTCCGGCACACTGGGCCTAAGCCGAAACAGATTCGGCTGCCTGGCATCTCCATCGACTTCRAGTCGGGCGAGAACGAGTTCGTAGTCGGGCCACAAGCGGAACGTCCCGATGGCGTGGTGTATTGGCCCGAAGGGCGGCTGATCGCTCCGGATGTTCTGCCGCCGTTCGTCGACCGCGGCGCCGGTTCTGTCGAGACCGAACGCGAGAGGGTCAATGGGCGCTATCCGCGCGGTATCCGGCACACGACACTGAAGCGACGCGCCCGTGAGCTTGTTCTGGCCGCGGAGAGCTTCGACGGAATGGTTGCCGACCTCCTCGCGTTTCGGGATTGGGAGATTGAACAGCCAGAGGAATTTTCCGACGATAGCCTCATCAATCTGGCGGAATGGTTTTGGGAGAAGCGCGAGCAAGGCGAACTGTGGACCAAAGCCACTTCGGTTGTTCAGATCCCTCGCGCCACACTCGACAAACTTGCCCGGCTTGGCGAGGGCCTGGCCTTTCTACTCTATGGCATCCTTGTGTCTGCGCATGGCCACCAGCCGGCCGCTCCGTTTGCAATCGTGCCGGACGCCCTTCGCGAAAACGGCCGCCTGAAAGCGGGCCGACGGCAGATTTACGCTGCGATCCAAGTTCTTTTGGAGGCTGAACTGCTGGTTTGCCACAAGAAACCTCGCGGGAACCGCAACCATCACCTCTATCTGCTTGGTGCCGGGGTGCCGGCGGTAGCGGGTGAAGAAAGAGGAGAAGGATCTAAGCTTATATTAGTATCCGAAAAGGACACACACTCTGCCCCCGACGAGGAGCTTGCGGCATGAAGCGCAAGCTCGATCCTCATAGGCCGGCCGATGATCGGCATTCGGCTGTCATTCTCGATTGGTCGCAAGCTTTTGCCGCACGAGTGATGTCGCGCATCCATGAATATGACGACGACTGGCCAAAGCCGTTCAACACAAACACTATC
Source organism: Mesorhizobium sp. P5_C1 (assembly GCF_054049815.1). Classification (NCBI taxonomy): domain Bacteria; kingdom Pseudomonadati; phylum Pseudomonadota; class Alphaproteobacteria; order Hyphomicrobiales; family Phyllobacteriaceae; genus Mesorhizobium; species Mesorhizobium sp. P5_C1. The sequence goes on from NZ_JBFULQ010000687.1 coordinate 1,292, forward strand.
ATTCGGTTCGAGCGATGCACGGCCAGGAGGGCTAATCGGAGATGAGGAATGATCAGYAGAGCTCCAACAACGACGGGACGTCTCTCTCTGGGTCCCACACTGCAAGACGCTTGGACTCGGTCGACCACATCGAGAATGGCGCTCTTCCTCTCGCGGTGGAGTATCGTCTTACCGCGGCTCTGATCCCGTTCGCGAAGAACGCCCGCACGCACAGCGATGCGCAGGTGGCGCAGATCGCGGCATCGATCCGCGAGTTCGGCTGGACGAACCYGATCCTTGTCGATGGCGAGAACGGCATCATCGCCGGTCACGGACGCCTGCTGGCAGCCCGCAAACTCGGAATGAGCGAAGTGCCCGTGATTGAACTGGCGGGCCTGACCGAGGCGCAGAAGCGGGCGCTGGTCATCGCCGACAACAAGCTGGCGCTCAATGCCGGCTGGGACACCGAACTGCTTGGGCTGGAACTCTCGGATCTCGGCGAACTCGGCTTCGACCTATCGCTGACGGGTTTCGATGACCTGGAGATCGCCGCGCTGACTGGGGCCGGCAATTCAGGACTGACTGACCCGGACGATATTCCCGAGACCCCAGCGCTATCAACCACCCTTTCCGGCGACGTTTGGATCCTCGGCAAACACCGGCTGATCTGCGGCGACAGCACCAGCGCCGCTGATGTCGAGCGCGTTCTTGCCGGGGTGAAGCCGCATCTGCTTGTGACGGATCCACCCTATGGCGTCAGCTATGACCCGGCCTGGCGCGAGCGCTTCGGTGACGGGGCCAACCTCGCCAAGGGAACCGTGTTGAACGACGATCRTGCCGACTGGCGCGAGGCCTGGGCGTTGTTTCCGGGCGACGTTGCCTACGTTTGGCACGGCGCCCTTCATGCCGCCACAGTGGCCGCCAGCCTGGAGGCCAGCGGCTTTGCCGTTCGCTCTCAGATCATCTGGGACAAGACCCGGCTGGTCATCGGCCGCGGCGATTACCACTGGCAGCACGAACCGGCCTGGTATGCCGTCAGGAAGGGCAAGAAGGGCCACTGGGCGGGGGATCGCAAGCAGACCACCGTCTGGGCCATCCCGCACCGGAAATCCGACACGGGCCACGGCACGCAGAAGCCTGTCGAGTGCATGCGGCGTCCGATCGAGAACAACTCGTCACCGGGACAGGCTGTCTATGAGCCGTTCTGCGGCTCCGGCACCA
>NZ_JBFULQ010000688.1:0-2487 GCF_054049815.1 Mesorhizobium sp. P5_C1
GGCGATGTCTTCGGCATCGGCCTTCTTGCCGCACCAGCGATAGGCGGCGCGATAGACGAAGTCATAGTGCCTTTCCAGCAATTTGCTGAAGGCCCCCCTGTCTCCGCCCTTCGCCCGCCCGATCAGTTCGGCGTCGGAGGCTTCGCTCTCATCCAGCATCATCGCCATCATTTGCCTGTTGGACGAAGGCTAATGGCGATTCCTTGGGGCAATGGAAAGATTTTTTTGGAAACGGGCAGATCGTGGCCATCGCTGCCCCGCTTGACAGATACATATCTCTGCAGTTATACGTAAATCAATAGCCGCCGAGTTATCGATCCCCATGACGAATGCTCACGATGTCCTTTTCCGAACGCTCTCCGATCCGACGCGTCGGGCCATCTTCGAGCGCCTGTGCCGGGAAGGCGAGCAGACGGTCGGCGCCCTGACGGCTCAGTCCGGAGTCTCGCAACCAGCCGTGTCAAAGCATCTCGGCGTGCTCAGGCATGCCGGGCTGGTGCGCGACCGCCATGAGGGGCGGCAGACCCATTACAGCGCCCAACTCGGCGCACTTGCACCGCTGACAGACTGGACGAACCAGATGAACGCATTCTGGCAGAGCCGGTTCGACGACCTCGAAAATCTGCTCAATAGAATGGACCAATGACCAACATTGCGATCGAAACGCGCTCCGTCATTGTCGAACGAGAGATACCTCATCCGCCGGAAAAGATCTGGCGCGCGCTCACCCAACCGCATTTGATCGAGGAGTGGCTGATGAAGAATGATTTCAAGCCAGTCGCGGGTCATCGTTTCAATCTGCGAAAGGACCCGCAGCCTGACGTGAGCATCGTCGTTGACTGTCAGGTAACCGCAATCGAGCCGAACAAGACACTGTCCTACACTTGGCAGGCCTATGGCCTCGAGAGTGTCGTCACATGGACTCTCATGCCGACCAGCACGGGCACTCGATTGCGGATGGAGCAGTCCGGCTTCCGGCCTGATCAGGAGCAGGCATACCGGGGTGCGACGAGTGGGTGGCGGCAGTACTTTGCAAACCTGGCTGAGGTCCTGGCGCGAATGGATTGAAACCCGCCGAGCGGATCACTGGGTCCGCTTCGGCTCGTTTTTAACGGGAGGTCTCATTGGATTGGAACAAGTGGATTCGGCAAACTCATCGCTGGCTGTCGATCATCTTTACGCTGACCGTCATCGCCAACTTCGTTGCCATGACATTGGGGCAGCCGCCTGCCTGGATCGTCTACTCGCCGCTCTTGCCGCTCTTCTTGCTGCTGTTCAGTGGCTTGTACATGTTCGCGCTGCCRTATGCCGCCAAGGGAAACGGCAGGGAACGCGCGGGCGCATAGGAAATGGGCAGAATGGCCAAGACGCAGGGGCAATCGACCAAGGTCGCGGCCAAGGCTGCACCAGTCCTGCTGTCGGGCGGCAACCCGCAAATCGCGAAGGGGGACGGCGACGCGCCGGTGCAGGCCTATATCGCTGCAATGCCGGGCTGGAAACGCGGCCTCGGCGAGCGCCTCGACGCACTCATCGTGCGCAATGTGCCTGATGTCCGCAAAGCCGTGAGATGGAATTCGCCGTTCTACGGCATCGAGGGCCAAGGCTGGTTCGTGACGTTCCATGTCCTGACCCGCTACGTGAAGGTGACCTTCTTCAGCGGCATGTCGTTGCGGCCGGTCCCGCCCGGCGGCACGGCGAAAAGCAAGGACGCACGCTGGATCGACATCCGCGAAGGCGACGCGTTCGACGAGGCGCAGATGGCGGAGTGGGTGAAGCAGGCCGCCGCCCTGCCCGGCTGGATCCCGTAGCCGCGCCCGCGGATTGATTGAAGCCTGCCAGCACAATTCAAACCACGCCCTTCCGACAGGGCGGACAGAGGAGAAATAGCGATGAAGATCAAGCTGACCAGCGTCTATGTGGACGACCAGGAAAACGCCCTGCGCTTCTATACTGAAGTGCTCGGCCTCACCAAGAAGGCCGACTTCAGCAATGGGCCCTATCGCTGGTTGACCGTGGCCTCGTCCGAAGAGCCCGATGGAACCGAGCTGCAACTCGCGCTCAACGACAACCCGGCCGCCAAGGCCTATCAGCAAGCCATCTTCAAGCAAGGCCAGCCCGCGGTCATGTTCTTCACCGATGACGTCAAGGGCGACTACGAGCGCATCAAGGCGAGCGGCGGCGAGTTCACCATGCCGCCGACCGAGGCGACCGGCTCGACCATCGCCCAGTTGAACGACACCTGCGGCAACCTCGTTCAGATCACCCAGCTGGCGCGCTGGTAAAGCGCGGCAAACAAAACGCGTCGTGGCAGAGAAAGGCACGCAATGATTCCATCGCAACAGATCGACCAGCTGATCGCGGGCCTCACGGACTGGCGTGGCAAGACGCTCGCCAGCGTCCGCAAGACCATTCTTGAAGCCGATGGCGAGATCATCGAGGAATGGAAGTGGATGGGAAGCCCGGTGTGGTCCCGCGACGGAATGATCG
>NZ_JBFULQ010000689.1:0-2477 GCF_054049815.1 Mesorhizobium sp. P5_C1
GTCTTGCCTCGCTGCTGTTCGGCCTCGAAATCTCGAGCGTACCGGTGATCCTGCCGAAACTGGAAAGCGTGCTCGCCGCCGATTTCAAGGATCTGCAGTGGATCATGAATGCCTACACCATCGCCTGCACCACGGTGCTGATGGCGACGGGGACACTGGCGGACCGGTTTGGCCGCAAACGGGTGATGGTGACCACCACCATCGCATTCGGCTTTGCCTCCCTGCTGTGCGGCCTCGCACCGAGCGCGCCAATCCTGATCATTGCGCGTTTTTTGCAGGGGCTCGCCGGAGGAGCGATGTTCACCTGCAGCGTGGCCGTGCTGTCGCACCAATTTCAGGATGGTGGTGAACGTGGCAAGGCCTTCGTTGCCTGGAGCGTCGTCTCGGGCATCGGGTTGGGTCTCGGTCCCGCCATTGGTGGATTGATCGTCGCATTCTCGAGCTGGCAATGGGTGTTCCTCATCCATGTGCCGCTCGCGATCCTCGCCCTGGTCTTCATCGTCGCCGGTGTCACGGAATCACGCGATCACAACGCCCAGAAGCTCGATCGGGCCGGCATCCTGACGCTTTCGCTGGCGGTGTTCGGCTTTTCCTATCTGATCACGCAAGGCGCCGATCTCGGGTCCGGCGCCCGTGTCGGCGTGATCGTCGCGGCGATAGCGGCCTTCATCGGGTTTCTTGTTGCCGAAAGGGTCAATCCCTATCCGATGTTCGACTTCTCCGTCTTCCGCATCCGCCAATTTTCAGGCGCGATCATGGGCGGCATCGGCATGAATTTCAGCTACTGGCCGTTCATCATCTATCTGCCGATCTATTTTTCTGGCGTTCTGGGCTATGACAGCACCACGACCGGCCTGTTGCTGCTCGTCTACACGCTTCCCCTGATGCTGATGTCCTCGACCGCCGAGCGCCTGCGCGCGCGCTATCAGGCCCGCATTGCGATCCCGCTCGGGCTGTTGACATTGGGGATCGGTTTTATCTCGATGAGGATAGGCTCCGGGCTCGAGGGAGCCAATTGGGTGACGATGCTGCCCGGTACGCTGATCGCCGGCGTTGGCATCGGCCTGACCAATTCACCGACCACCAACACCACGACCGGATCGGTATCGCCGGATCGTGCCGGCATGGCCTCGGGAATCGATATCAGCGCACGCCTGATCACGCTCGCCATCAACATCGCGGTGCTGGGCCTGCTGTTGACGCAGGGGATCGTTTCTTATCTGCGGAACGCATTTGGCACGGCCTTCGACCCCGGCGAATTGCGCACGCTGGCGGAAAAGATCGCCACCGGAAACCTCGACGGCCTGACACAGCACTCGCCCAAGCTYACGGCCCTCGACCCATCCGGCGCCATCGCGCATGCAGCCCTGGTCAACGGTTTTGGCTGGGTCATGCTCTATAGCGGGATCGGCGTTCTAGCCCTTGCCGTCATCAGCTTCATCATCTTCGGTGTGAAGACTGCCGCGCCGCAGGAGGAAAGGGGGCAGCGTTCCGCTCAGACCGTTGGCGAGGTTCGCTCGTAGCGGACACCTGCACGGACAGTCTTAGCCCTGCCGCCTCGCCATGAAGGCCAGCCGCTCGAACAGATGCACGTCCTGTTCGTTCTTCAGAAGCGCGCCGTGCAGCTTGGGCAATGCGTTCTTCGGGTCGGCGCGCAGGTCTTCCGGTGCGATGTCGTCGGCGACCAGCAGGCGGATCCAGTCGAGCGCTTCCGAGGTCGACGGCTTCTTCTTCAGGCCGGGCACATCGCGGATCTCGTAGAACTGGGTCAGCGCCGCGCGCACAAGGTTCTGCTTGATGCCGGGATRGTGCACGTCGACGATTTTGTGCAGCGTCTCGACGTCGGGAAAGCGGATGTAGTGGAAGAAGCAGCGGCGCAGGAAGGCGTCCGGCAGTTCCTTCTCGTTGTTGGAGGTGATGATGACGATCGGCCTGACCGCGGCGCGAATGGTCTCGCCGGTCTCGTAGACGAAGAACTCCATCCGATCGAGTTCCTGCAGCAAATCGTTGGGGAACTCGATATCGGCCTTGTCGATCTCGTCGATCAGAAGCACGACCTTCTTGCCGGCCGAGAACGCCTCCCAAAGCTTACCGCGCTTGATGTAGTTCCTGATGTCGTTGAAGCGCTCGTCGCCGAGCTGGCTGTCGCGCAGCCGCGACACGGCATCGTATTCGTACAGGCCCTGCTGCGCCCTGGTGGTCGACTTGACGTGCCATTCTATCAGGTCGAGGCCAAGGGCTGCCGCAACTTGCCTGGCGAGTTCGGTCTTGCCGGTGCCGGGCTCGCCCTTGACCAGCAGGGGCCGTTCCAGCGCGATCGCGGCGTTGACCGCCACCATCAGATCCTTGTCGGCGACATAGGCCGCCGTGCCTTCGAAACGCATTGTTGCTCCTTAGAGCAGTTCACCGGTTCACGGAACCGGCAACCTGCTCTAACTCATTGTTTTGACGCAATTCCGGACGGAAACCGTCCACAC
>NZ_JBFULQ010000690.1:0-2468 GCF_054049815.1 Mesorhizobium sp. P5_C1
GCACAGCCATCATCGTCGCCGCCGCCGTACTCAACGGGCTGGAATTTGCCGGCAAGACCATCTCCGACATCAAGATCGTCACGTCGGGCGCAGGTGYGGCCGCCCTTGCCTGCCTCAATCTGTTGGTCTCGCTTGGCGCACGGGTGGAAAACATCTGGGTCACTGACCGTTTCGGCGTCGCCTACAAGGGCCGCGTCGACGAGATGGACCGCTGGAAAGACCCCTATGTGAAGGACACCGACGCGCGCACGCTGGCTGACGTGATCCCCGGCGCCGACGTCTTCCTCGGTCTGTCGGCCGCAGGTGTGCTGAAGCCGGAACTGCTGCAGCACATGGCGCCGAAACCGCTGATCCTGGCGCTGGCCAACCCCAATCCGGAGATCATGCCGGAGGCGGCGCGCGCCGCCCGTCCCGATGCGATGATCTGCACCGGCAGGTCGGATTTTCCCAATCAGGTCAACAACGTCCTGTGTTTTCCCTACATTTTTCGCGGTGCGCTCGACTGCGGCGCCAGCGCCATCAACGAGGAGATGAAGATGGCGGCGGTCCGGGCGATTGCGGCGCTAGCCCGCGAGGAACCGTCCGATGTCGCGGCCCGCGCCTATTCCGGTGAGACGCCAATCTTCGGGCCAGACTTCCTGATCCCCTCGCCCTTCGATCCGCGCCTGATCCTGCGCATAGCCCCGGCCGTCGCCAAGGCAGCCTGCGACACTGGCGTCGCGACAAGGCCGATCACCGATTTCGCAGCCTATATCGACAAGCTCAACCGCTTCGTCTTCCGCTCCGGACTGGTGATGAAGCCGGTGTTCTCGTCCGCCAAGGCATCGACCGCCAAGCGCGTCATCTATGCCGATGGCGAGGACGAGCGCGTGCTGCGCGCCGCCCAGGTGGTGCTCGAGGAAGGCATCGCCGAACCGATCCTGATCGGCCGCCCGCACGTCATCGAAGTGCGCCTGAAACGCTATGGCCTGCGAATCAAGCCCGGTGTCGACTTCGGCCTGATCAATCCGGAGGACGATCCGCGCTATCGCAACTATGTCGACCTCTTGATCGAGCTCGCCGGCCGGCGCGGCGTGACGACGGAAGCCGCCCGCACGATGGTGCGTACCGACAACACGGTGATCGCCGCACTGGCGCTGAAGCGTGGCGATGCCGATGCCATGGTCTGCGGCCTCGAAGGACGCTTCGAGCGGCACCTGCGCAACGTCACCCTGATCATCGGCCCCCGCCTCGGCATCAAGGATCACGACCTGTCGACGCTTTCGATGCTGATCTCGCAGCGCGGCATCATCTTCCTGACCGACACGCATGTCTCGGTCGACCCGACCGCCGAGGAAATCGCCGAGATGACCGTGCTGGCGGCGGAAGAAATCCAGCGCTTCGGCATCGAGCCGAAGGCAGCGCTCCTGTCGCATTCGGATTTCGGCTCGCGCGATTCGCCGAGCGCGCTCAAGATGCGGCAAGCGGCGGCGATCCTGGCGCGCATCGCCCCCGAACTGGAGTGCGACGGCGAGATGCACGCGGACACGGCTTTGTCCGAGCATCTGCGCCAGCGCGTTTATCCTCATTCCAGGCTGAAGGGCGAAGCCAATCTGCTGGTGTTCCCCAACCTCGATTCGGCCAACATCACGCTGTCCGCGCTCAGGACCATGATGGACGCGCTGCATGTCGGGCCGATTCTGCTCGGCACCGACATGCCGGCGCATATATTGACGCCGTCGGTCACCTCGCGCGGCGTCGTCAACATGACAGCGCTTGCCGTGGTCGAAGCCGCTCACAAGGCACAGGCGGTCGTCAATCTAGGCTGATCAGGCCGGCGCAAAGCGGAAATGCCCGGTCTGATTAAAGGCGAACAACGTGTCGTCCTCGTGGGCACCTTGGCCGATATTGTGGATGACCAGCGCCCTTTCCGGCACTTCCGTCGAACGATTTGATGAGACGATGGCGATATGCGGCAGGTTGCCGGGCAGCATCTGAGTAACGAGGTCGCCCGGTTGAAAGTCGACGGGATCCTGGCTGACCGGCATGGAAACACCACGCCGTCCAAAAAAGACGGCAAGGTTCTGCACCCGGCGATGGTCGATGTTGCGGTCGGGCGCTTTCAGGCCCCAAATCTTCGGATAGGCCGCGAAATCAGCCAACATATCCTCATGCACCAACCTTTGGAGATCGAGCTCGAAGGCGCGGCGATAGGCGCGAACCACGACATCGGTACACACACCCCGCTCCGGCGCGACATCGCCACCCGGATAGGTCAAGCGCATATAGGTTGGGTCATAGAGGATGGTGACACCGATCTGCTCACGCGCGGCGTCGACCAATCGACTGCGCCAGTCCGGCGCATCGGGCTCCTCCTGCGCCATGGCAGCGGGCGGCGCCAGGCACAAGAGAGCGAGTTGTAGCGCGGTTCGACGGGTAATCGCGGTCATGCCAAGCCTCCGGGTCGCGCTGGATTCGGGCATTTTTTC
>NZ_JBFULQ010000691.1:0-2466 GCF_054049815.1 Mesorhizobium sp. P5_C1
CCAGCATATAGACGAACAGATGGATGAAGCTGCGCCATGTCTGGGCGCTGGCCTTGCCCGTCATCCAGGCCGCCCAGCCGCCGAGCAGGCAGGTGACGAAGAAGAACTGCCAGATCGACGGCTCCTCATAAAGAATGCCCTGCATGGTGAAGTCTCCCTAGCATGATCCCGAAAAGTTGCAGACTTTTCGGACAAAGATCATGCGACAAACAAACAACTTGGAGCGGAATATCGGATGCACACGTTCCGCTCCAAACTCAGTGGTGTCCGCCTTCGAGATAGGCAGCGCGCACTTCCGGATTGGCGAGCAGTTCCTTGCCGGTGCCGCTCATCGTCACATTGCCGTTGACCATGACGTAGCCGCGCGTGGCAAGCTTGAGAGCGCCGAAGGCGTTCTGCTCGACCAGGAACACGGTCAGCCCCTGGGTGCGGTTCAGTTCGCGGATTGCGTCGAAGATCTGCTTGACGATCAGCGGCGCCAGACCCAGCGACGGTTCGTCGAGCAACAACAACTTCGGCCGCGCCATCAGCGCACGTCCGATCGACAGCATCTGCTGCTCGCCGCCCGACAGCGTGCCGCCGCGCTGGGCGATGCGCTCCTTGAGCCGCGGGAACAGCGTGAACACCTTCTCGACGTCCTCGTCATAGTGCTTGAGGTTGTCGAGGCTGGCGCCCATTTGCAGGTTTTCCATCACCGTCATGCGCGGGAAGATGCGCCGGCCTTCGGGCGATTGGGCGATGCGCATGCGCGCGATCTCGTGCGTCGGCATCTGGGTGATGTCGGTGCCCGCAAAGGTGATGGTGCCGGCCCGCGCACGAGGCGCGCCGAAGATGGTCATCATCAGCGTCGACTTGCCTGCGCCGTTGGCGCCGATCAGCGCCACGATCTCACCTTGGTTGACGGTGACATCGACACCGTTCAGCGCTCGGATGTTGCCGTAGTAGGTCTGCACGCCCTTGATATCGAGCAGCGTTGTCCCGGCCATCACTTGCCCCCTCCGCGCTTGCCCGCCACAGGCTTGGCAGCCGCAGTCTTTCCAGAAGCCGCGCTTGCGGTCTTCCCAGAAGCCTCACTTGCCGTCTTTCCAGAAGAATGGCTGGTCGCCACCTTGCCCGCGTCGACGCGGCGCGAGAATTCCGTGTCCTTGCCCTGGCCGAGCAGCTTGGCCTGCTTGACCCATTCCTCACGCGCGATGCGACCATCGAAGGCAAGATAGGCTTCGGCGGCCTCGACGTCGGCCTTCTTCCAGGCGCCGATCTGGTCGAAGTGGAAGATGCCGTGCTCGTTGAGCTTCTTCTCGTTGACCGTGCCGATGCCCTTGATGCGGGTCAGATTGTCGGCCTTGCCGCCGCGCGGTGCCGCCAGCCGGTTGGAGATTTCCCCAACCTTGGCCGCAGGAGCCTTCGCCGTTGGAGCCTTGGCTGCCGGCTTTGCCGGTGCGGGCGCCGCGGTCGACTTCACTGCCGCCCCAGTTGCCGCCTTTGACGCTGATTTCGGAGCAGGCTTTGCCTTTGCCGCTGGAGCGGGCTTCGCCGCCGGTACAGCAGCCAGCGAGGCCCCCTTGTTTGCCGCTGCGATCGATCTTGCGTCGACCTGCGCCGCCTTGGAGGCGCCCTTCGACACGGTGACCCGCTCGCCCTCGCTATGGCCGACCGTGTCGGTAACCGGCCCGGCGAGATACGAGGACGATGTCCCCGGACCGTGCGCGGCATCAGGCCCCGTATCGAGCTGTTCGATGACGTCTTCGTCGCCGACTTCGGTGAGGACCGCCTCGACTTCCTCGTCGTCGACGCCGAGATAGGCGGCGATGACGCGCGGATCGGTACGCACCGATTGCGGATTTCCGTCCGAGATCTTGCGGCCATATTCCAGCACCACGACGTGGTCGGATATCTGCATGACCACCGACATGTCATGCTCGATCAAAAGGATCGAGGTGCCTGACGTGTTCTTGATGTCGATCAGCAGTTCGTTGAGCGACGCCGATTCCTTCGGATTGAGGCCGGCCGCCGGCTCGTCAAGGCACAGAAGCTCTGGACCAGTGCACATGGCGCGGGCGATCTCGAGACGCCGCTGCGCGCCGTAGGGCAGGTCACCGGCCGGATCGTCGGCACGGTCTACGAGATCGGCCTTCTCCAGCCAGTGCCTGGCAAGCTCGACTGATTCGGCCGAGGCCTTGCGATAGCCGCTGAAGCCGAACAGGCCAAGCACCGTATAGCCCGAGGCCTTCATCAGCTTGTTGTGCTGGGCAACCAAAAGGTTCTCCAGCAGCGTCATGCCCGAGAACAGGCGGATGTTCTGGAAGGTGCGCGCCACCTTGGCGCGCGCCGGGATCTCGTGGTTGGGCAGACGTTCGAGCAAATAGCTCGAGCCGTCGTTCCGGTTGAGCGTGATCATGCCCTCCGACGGCTTGTAGAAGCCGGTGATGCAGTTGAACACGGTTGTCTTGCCGGCACCGTTGGGTC
>NZ_JBFULQ010000692.1:0-2465 GCF_054049815.1 Mesorhizobium sp. P5_C1
GATGGGTCTCTCGCCGGCTATGCGATGGCTGAGATGGATGCGGGAGGTGACGTCATGCTCGACCGCCTGCACATAGAAAAAAGTGAATTCGGATCCGGGTTGGCGGCCGACATCCGCCGTACTTGCGGCCCATGTCGGCATCCCGAGCATCGCGCTAGAAGTGCTTGAGGGCAATGATCGGGCGCTGGCATTCTACCGCAAGCACGGTTTTGAGATTGTCGATCGCAAGCCTGCGTCCTATGGCGCAGAAGGACGCATGTCGATCATCATGCGCAAGCTGTTGCCTCGCTCGCCAATGCGGCTTCTCGAACACGCTGACCACGTAGGATGTGGCCGGCTTGTCGGTCATCGCTTCCTCAAGGCCCACTGAAAGCCCACGCTCTCCTCCAGGGGCGGAGGCTCCACAGGGGAGCAAGAGGCTGTCGGCCGTGTTGCCTGACATCACCTTTCAAACCCTGCGCGGCTTTGATGACGGCCTTGCGGCTGTTGCCGTGTTTTACGATCAACTCCCAAGCCAGATCCGGAGTCAAACCGTTCTCCGAGGCGAAGCATTCGACCTGATGGTCGTGAATAGAATCCTGCCTGCGCTTATCGCTGGCCATTTGAGCCTCCGCTCTGCCCTGTTTGAGCTACGAGCGCCATTTTGGCTGATGCTACCGTGGGGGAATGGCCGGTGCAGTGGGGTGTTGCGGGATACGACCACACCGGCCATTTGCGGGTCGGTCTTTTGGGATTGTCCCCCGCACTGCTTAAGCTAAAGGCATATTAGGGATAGCTCAACTGAGACTGAAGTCCCTAAGTCCCTCGATCGAACGTCGGTTTCCAGTCGCGGTTGCGCGGAGCCTGGATGCCTTCATAGTCAGGAACGAAGGTGAATAACACCGGCCGGCGATCGCGGCCAGCGGCCTTGCACGACGGGCAGCGGAAGAGCCTGACCAATGCATCGAACCGTGGCCCGGGCCGAGCCGGTCGATGAGCGCTTGGGCGTCGAGCTTTGTCGACTTGCAGCATGCCGGATGTCCGCAATTGACCGTGAAGCGAACGTTGGCAGGCAGGGTGTCTGCGAGGGTCATGGGCATGGCGAGCTCCGTTTGAAAGGGGCGCCGCAACGGGAGGATTATATTCCTAATTATATACTTGACAAAAGTAGCGGCTTGGACGATAACAAATCCAAGGAGTTACCCAAATGGCCGACCTTCAGAACCCGATCTTCCACGACGAGGACAAAGCCCGCGAAGCCCTAGAGGCTATCCGTTGGCCGCATGGTCCTTATTGCCCTCATTGCGGAAATGCCAACCCCGACAAGATCGCACTGATCGTTGGCAAGAAGCAGTCGCATCGTCCCGGCTTGCGCTATTGCAACGAATGCAAGGGCCAGTTCACCGTGACTGTCGGCACCGTTTTCGAGCGCTCCAAAATCCCGCTCACCAAATGGTGGCTGGCAACCCATCTGCTTGGCGCATCGAAGAAAGGCATGTCGGCGCACCAGCTGCACCGCATGCTCGGCGTCACCTATAAGACCGCTTGGTTCATGGCGCACCGCATTCGCGAAGCGATGAAAGAGGACGTGAAGTCATCCGGCCCGCTTGGCGGTGAAGGCARGATCGTGGAAGCCGACGAGACCTATTTTGGGCCGAAGGACACGATCAAGAAGCGCACCATTCGCGGCAAGCCGTCCAACTCCTCCAAGCGTTCCATCGTGGCGCTTGCCGAGCGCGGCGGCTCTGTCCGTTCCTTCCATGTCGAGCACGCTACGAAGGCGTCTGTCCGTGACGTGCTGGTCCGCAATGCCGACCGCAAGTCTACCCTCATGACCGACGAGTCCAACTTCTACCCGATCACCGGACAGGAGTTCGCGGACCATGCCACCGTGAAGCATACTGGCGGCGAATACGTTCGCTATGAGGCGGACCGCATCGTCCACACCAACACGATTGAGAACGTGTTCTCAGTGTTCAAGCGCGGCATGGTTGGCGTCTACCAGCATTGCGGCGAGGCCCACTTGCACCGCTATCTTGCCGAGTTCGATTTCCGATACAATCGCCGCGCCAAGCTCGGCTTCACCGACCAGATGCGTGTTGACGCAATCATGGAAGGCATCGAAGGCAAGCGCCTGACCTACCGAAGCGCTCACTAAGGCGAAGACACTTCGGCAGAAGGCGCGAAAGCTGTTGATGAAACGAAAGAAGAACAAAAAGCTGTTGTAAACAGCGCCGAAGCGCTTGCACGAATCAGCGACTCACACGAACGTAAAAGGCGACCGTGGTTCAGACGGTCGCCTTTAAGTTGAACCCAAGCCGTAGGAGGGCTTGTTTGTGATCACGCCCTGTACCCTAATTGAGTCTGTGATTTCTGCAAGCCCTCCCGTGGCGCAAATCCACAGGAGCCTCTGAAATGGCACTCTATAAATACAGCACCAACCTTACCAAAAGTGACCATGCAGCGTTTGATGCCAAAGAGAAGCC
>NZ_JBFULQ010000693.1:0-2461 GCF_054049815.1 Mesorhizobium sp. P5_C1
GACGGTCGATGGCAATGGCGAGGACGAACCGATCGCCGACAATGCCACGCCGGAAGGCCGCGCCAAGAACCGCCGTGTCGATGTGATGATCCCCAGGGAGGAAACGTTGTGAGCACGGCCTGTTGGAAGCGCCCATGACGCGTTGGCTGCTGCGGATGTTCAGCGTTATCGCGCTGGCCGGCTTCGCGGCGGCAGTGTGGTTTGGCGGGCCCTTGATCCGCTTCGCCGATACCCGGCCGCTGGGCCCCGCCTGGCTGCGCGCAACCATCATCGGCGTGATCGTGGCGGCGCTGGCGCTGTTCTACGGGCTACGCTTCTGGCAAGCGAGAAAGGCGCAAAAAGCGCTCGAGTCCGTCGTCGCACACAATGACGACCGCGATGACGATTCGCGGGTGCTCGAAGCTCGCATGAATGAGGCCGTGGCGGCGCTCAAACGGTCAAGCGGCAAGCGCAACTTCCTCTATGAGATCCCCTGGTACGTCGTCATCGGCCCGCCGGGTGCCGGCAAGACAACGGCCCTGGTCAATTCGGGTCTGAACTTTCCGCTTGCCGGTTCGGGGGACGCCCAGCCGGTGGCTGGCGTTGGCGGAACACGCTCCTGCGACTGGTGGTTTACCGACCAGGCCGTGCTGATCGACACCGCCGGACGCTACACGACGCAGGACTCCCATGCCGAGAGCGACAGGAAGAGCTGGCTCGCCTTCTTGTCGCTGCTCAAGCGATACCGCACCAGACAACCGATAAACGGCGTCATCCTTGCCATCAGCCTTGCCGACCTGATGAGCTTCGACGATCAGCAGCTCGACGCCCACATCGTCGAGATACGCAGCCGCCTGAGGGAAATCCRCGAGACGCTGAAAATCCAGTTTCCAGTCTACCTGCTTTTCACCAAGGCCGATCTTGTTTCCGGGTTCATGGATTACTTCGGCGATTTCGACGAACCGCGCAGGCGAAAAGTGTGGGGCGCGACGTTCCAGACGGCGGAGCGCGACAGGAACATGGCCGCCGAGGCTCCCGCTGAATTCGACATGCTGTCCAACCGACTGGCAGACGAGATGGCCGACCGCCTCCAGGAAGAGGCCGATCCGCTCACGCGCATCTCCATCTTTGGCTTTCCGGCGCAGTTCGGCGCGCTGCGGGGGCGAATTACCAGTTTTGTCGCCGGCCTGTTCGATCCGGCGCGCAGCCAGGTGAATGTCAGCCTGCGTGGACTCTATTTTTCGTCAGGCACGCAAGAGGGAACGCCGATCGATCAGGTGCTGGGCGCAATCGGCCGCGATTTCGGCAGCAACTCCCGCCCTCACCTTTCCGGAACCGGCAAAAGCTTCTTTCTGCATGATCTGCTGACGAACGTCATTTTTGCCGAATCCGGATGGGTTTCGTACGACAAAGCGGCTGCAAGGCGCGCAGCGATCGCCAGATTTGGCGGCCTCGGCGCAATAGCTTTGGTCGCTGCTGCTGCACTGGGTACGCTCGGGCTGAGCGTCGCGGCCAACCGGTCGCTTATCGCCTCCACAAGTCTGGCCATGGGCCAGTACCGCCAGACGGCCGCCCCCCTGCTCGAAAGCACGACGGTCACCGATGTCGACCTCGAAAACGTCATCGGGCCGCTCGACCAGTTGCGCGATCTGCCGGCCGGGTTCGAAACCGGTGACCTACCGACTCCGATCGAGGAGACGTTCGGCCTCAGTCAGCGGGAGAGACTTCTTTCGGCATCCAAAACGGCTTATCGGCAAGGGCTGGAACGAATGTTCCGATCGCGCCTGCTGATCCAGGCCGAGCGGACGATCCAGGCCAAGATGGCTGATCCCGTCGCGCTCTACGAACCGTTGAAAATCTATCTGATGCTTGGCGGCAAGGCGCCGAAGGTCGATGACGCGTTGATCGTTTCCTGGATGAAGCAGGATTGGGAGCAGAACCGATATCCAGGCGAAAACAACCGAGCAGGACGGGAGCAACTCGAAAAGCACCTGCGCGCCATGCTGGCATTGGACGACGCCTATGATCCGGTTTTCGAACTCAACCAGCCGCTTGTCGAAGCCGCCCAACGTTCTCTCGGGCGCATGAGCCTTGCCGATCGAGCGTCCGCATTGATCCGGTCGGCAATATACGCGGCAGCACTGGACGACTTTTCTGTTTCCCTGAAAGGCGGCCCGGAAGCGCAAGTGCTGTTCGAGCGCATCAACGGCAGCGATCTGTCAGGCCTTCGTGTTCCCGGTATCTACACCTATGCCGGCTTCCACACCTTCTATCTCCCGCAACTTTCGCGCATTGCGCAGATGCTTGTCGACGAGCAATGGGTTCTCGGCGGAGGCGGTGAGCAAGGCGACATCGATCAGCAATTGCTCAAGCTCGGCCCCGAACTTCTCGATCGCTACGGGAAGGAGTTCGCAGCAGCCTGGAACAGCGTTCTCGACCAGTTGAAGTTCAAAGCGATGTTGACGGACAAGCCGCACTACAT
>NZ_JBFULQ010000694.1:0-2458 GCF_054049815.1 Mesorhizobium sp. P5_C1
CGCAAGTGTGAGTCAAAAGCTGGCCAGCTATGGCCAGTGGACATATCGTGGCGCGTGGGCATTAGAAATCATAGCGTCGATCATCGGCCTAGCTACGGGCCTTGTCTTGGGTTTTCAAGCATTCGAGGCAAGTCAATCTGCCACGGCGATGGATCTCATTCTAGCCAGCGCCCCGTTCTTCATCGTCTCGATCGCTGAGCTAACCAAGATCCCGATCGCGACCCTCTTATACAGCGCCTCCTGGCTCTGGAAGCCTGTTATCCTGGTGTTTCTCCTGCTTTTGGCAGGCATCACTTTTGAAACTGTTCTGCTCGGACTGGAGCGCGCTGGCACGCTTCGCGAACTGCAATATGAGGAGCTCGCCGACGGCATCGACTCTCTAAACACTGAGAACGCGAAACTGATCACCGCCGATGAATCCGCAAGTCAAACGGATCAGGCGGCCAAAGCGAGAGCGGATCTCGAAGAGGTCAGCACGCTTGCCGACAAGGCTCGGAAGGAAATTCAAAGCCGCATCGCTGATGTCGATACCGAACTCCAGGCTGCAACCGCGTTAACGCCGCAGGCCTCCAGAGCAAGAGAACAGCTTCGGGAGAAAGAGCAAAGACGAACGGATCTGATCGCCGAACGAGACGGCAGGGTCCAGCAGGCAGTGGAAGAGTTTGAAAGGCAACGAGACAGTTTTGTCGAGCGGATCAGGGACGCGCAGGAAACTGGCGACGCAGCGTCGGCAAAGCGCTGGGAGGACGAGATCGGCAAACTTGCCAATCCTCGCGCCAAGATTGAGGCGAAGTATGAGCCGCAGATCGCCGCCATGGATCAGGAGATCACGGGTATCCGAAGCGATTTCGACCGTTTGAGGCTCGAAAGCCCCAAGATGACTGACGACCAAAGACAGGTGCTCCAGAACCGGCGAAACGACCTCGAGAAGTCACTTGACGCAACATCTGCAGATTGGGAGCGCCGGCTCGATCAGGCGCGGGAGACATTGTCAGCAGCACAGACCGCCGAAGCTTCCAAGGCCAAGACCTTGGCGGCCAATCAAACGCGGCGAGACGAAATAGCAAAGCAGTTGAGCGCACTCGAGAAAAAGCGCATCCCGCTCGCTCGCACTGACCAGATACGCCGAATCGCGGCTCGCTGGTATGGCGTAAAGCCGGAAGAAGTGAGCGAGCCCCAAGCGGGGAAAGTCGCGGCAATCTGGTTCGGCTCCCTCGCCGTGATTGCAGGACTGGCCGGGCCGATCACGGCCATGGTGGCTCTGGGCTTGCAGCGTATCGCAGCACAGGCGGAAAGCCGCGCCGAGAACCGCCTGTCGCGTCTGGTTCGACGGTTGCTTTTGCGGTGGCGGTGGCGCCGGGTTCGCACCGTCAAAGTGCCCGTTGAAGTCCCAGTCGACAGGGAGGTCGAGAAACGCGTCGAGGTACCGGTTGAAAAGGTAGTGAAGGAAATTCTCTACGTTCCCGTCCTTACCGATGATCCGGATGCCCTTCGAAGGGCACTAAACGAGGACTTGCCACCAGAGGTCGTCGATCTCGTGAAAGTGGCAGCCAAGGGTGGGCGCAAAAGTGCTGGTCCGGCATAATACAGCGCTTCTCGAGCGAGCCGTCGACCTGGTCGTGAAGCAGGCGGCCATCCCGACCCTGCAGGCGGAGGCAGTTGCCCATGACAAGATAGCCCGGGCAAATGCCTTTCGCAGGCTGATGACGGGAGCTGCAGTGGCAATTGCCGCTGTGGGCATCGGCTACGGTGCCGCTTTGTTTTTCGGGCGAGAGCTCAGGCTTCCGCCGGTGCCAGATACACCAGAAGTCCACAAGGAGACTGACCGGATTGCGCCGTCAGAAACGGTATCGGAGGGCAAAACGGAACGCTCAACAGTTCCTGTCCCGGAACCAGCGCCCAGGCCGAAGGAGATCGCTCCTCCTGAGGCTCCCAAGCAACCCGACGTCGTAACTGAAGACTTCAACAAGTTTCTGACACGAGAACTGGACTGGGGAGGCTCGCACTGGTCGTTGGTTTCTGGCCACCATTTCAGCGACGAACACGACCCCACCTGGGATCGTGCATGGTGCTACACACGTCGGCTGGTGAACGGCGTCGACGTAAACGTAGACCTGGCAAACCGGCCTTCGCCAACTGCCCGGCCACAGGCGCCGGCCGCGCCCATGGCTACTCTGGCATCTATCGGCCTGAACGACGCGTCGGCCCTGGAACTCGCGTCGAAATGTGCGTGGCTCGATAACAGGGCTTTCAGCGGCAATGACTATGAGGCGCCCCCTGGCCGGGCCGAGGCGGCCCAGAAGCTCATTGCACAGGATGGCTGGGATGCAATGGGCTTCGATCTCCCGAGCATGCCTGTGTGGAACGTCTCATTCGATCAATGTCAAACCCAATGCGAGGGCGACAATCGTTGTTTGGCCATTACCTATGACAAGAAGCACTCTGCATGTTTCATGAA